>NZ_JXIS01000012.1:0-80421 GCF_000836715.1 Bacillus sp. L_1B0_5
TGCCACCAGAGCCGTTGCCACCAGAGCCGTTGCCACCGGAACCACTGCCGTCAGAGCCATTGCCGCCAGAGCCATTACCGCCGGAACCACTGCCACCAGAACCGTTACCGCCGGAACCGTTACCACCAGAGCCATTACCGCCGGAACCACTGCCGTCAGAGCCACTGCCACCAGAACCACTATCGTCCTGAGAACCGTTATTTCCTGGAGGTTTATTATTATCCTTTAAATTTCCTTCTGCAAAATGATCGCTATTTTGTACAATAGCGTTTGTTAATGGTTGGAAGTTTTCAGTTGCAGCATTACCGATATTTAAACCGCTAAAAAAAGATAAAGAGAGTGTTGATGCTAAAATGAAGATTTTCGTCATGGTTTTCCTCCTAAGAAATTAATATTCCATCTAAAATACATCCCTTTGTAATATTTCTTAGGAAAAAGAGTTTTATGCAAAAAAAACTATATATAGAAAAAGGTGGTGTATTTGTCAAAGCAGAAAAGAGTTAATGTAGATTTCCTACAAATAGTAGAGGCGGAGAATTTACATTCATAACGGTAGAGGAAGTGGCAGTAGATGAAAGAGTACATAGCGTTTGATATTGGCGGTACGCAAATTAAGTATGGCATTGTTTCAGAAATAGGGAGAGTATTAAAGTGTAAAACAGTTGCAACAGAAATTCATTTAGGCGGAGAACAAATTATTCAAAAACTTATATATGTATCCAAAAAAATAATGAATGAACATACTATTGCAGGAATTGGTATTAGCACTGCGGGAATTGTTGATATTAATAAAGGAATTGTGACGGGAGGTGCGGATCATATTCCGGGATATAGTACTATTCCTATTATTGATAGGTTGCAAGAGATATTAAAAGTTCCAGTATCGATTGACAATGATGTGAATTGTGCAGCGTTTGGAGAAAAGTGGAATGGTAGTGGAAGAGAGAAAGCGAACTTTATTATGCTCACCCTTGGAACAGGGATTGGGGGAGCGATTTTTATAGATGGAGAATTGTACCGAGGCCATTCATTTAGTGCTGGTGAATGGGGGAATATGTTAATAGAAGGAAAACCGTTTGAAGAGGTTTCCTCGATTTCAGGATTAATTCGTCTTGTCAGAAAATATAAAGGCAAAGGCGAGTGGAATGGGAAAAGAATTTTCGAGTTGTATGATAAAGGAGATCGGGAAGTTGCTCAAGCAGTTGGGATCTTCTTTAAACATTTGGCAATCGGAATTAGTAATCTTGCTTATATTTTCAATCCAGAAACGATTATTATTGGTGGAGGAATTACTGATAGAGGAAATGAGTTTTTAAAAGAAGTAAAAGAAGAGATCAGTAAATACTTAAATCAAGAGATTTATAATAATTGTGAGATTGAACTTGCACAAAACGGTAATTGTGCAGGAATGATTGGTGCTATTTACCACTTCTTACATCATCATAAGTAAATTATATGAATGTTTTCATATAACTGAGAATTTATCCTTTTTATCGCTAGGTAAATAATGCTACAATATAAGAGAAGAATACAATATTTTCCGATTTGGAAAATGCTTTGTAGAAAGGGAGAAACTTCATGCCTATTATTTTAGAAAAAGGTCAAAAGATCGATTTAACGAAAGGACAACCAAAAGTAGCAAAACTACAGGTTGGCTTAGGCTGGGATCCAATTGGGCAATCAGGTGGATTTCTGTCTTCATTATTTGGAAGTAAACCAAATGTAGATTGTGATGCATCTGTTGTTATGTTAGAAGGAGATCGTTTTTTAAACAAAAATGATTTAGTTTACTTCGGAAATAAACTTTCTACTTGTGGTAGTATTATTCATTCAGGAGATAATTTAACAGGCGAAGGCGCTGGTGATGACGAAACAATTTTCGTAGAATTACATAAAGTTCCAAGCCGTATTAATCGTTTAGTATTCGTTGTAAATATTTATGACTGTGTAAATCGTCGTCAAGATTTCGGGATGATTCGTAATGCATATATTCGTATTCAAAACCCGCAAACTGGTGAAGAATTAGCACGCTATAATTTATCGGATAATTATGCTGGCAAAACGACTCTAATTGCAGGTGAAATGTATCGTCACGGAAGTGAATGGAAGTTTTCAGCAGTTGGAGAAGGAACACAAGATAAAAACTTAAGTGAGATTGTATCACGTTATCAATAAAATAACCGAGGAGGAATTGTATATGGCATCAATTTCATTGAAAAAAGGACAAAAGGTAGACTTAACAAAAACGAATCCAGGTCTTTCGAAAGTTCTTGTAGGACTTGGTTGGGATACGAATCGTTATGACGGACAAAACGATTTCGACTTAGATGTTAGTATTTTCTTAGTAGGTGCGAATGGTAAAGTTTCAGGAGCTGAAGATTTCGTCTTCTATAATAATCCAAAAGGTGCGAATGGTTCTGTAGAGCATTTAGGAGATAACCGCACTGGCGAAGGTGAAGGCGATGACGAAGCGATTAAAGTAGATTTGAAAAATGTTCCTGCTCACATCGAACGTATTTGTTTTACAATTACAATTTATGATGGAGAAGGCCGTAGCCAAAACTTCGGACAAGTTTCTAATTCTTTCGTACGTATTCTTGATGAAGAAAAGAATGCAGAATTAATTCGTTACGATTTAGGAGAAGATTTCTCTATTGAAACAGCCGTAGTAGTAGGTGAATTATACCGTCATGCAGGTGACTGGAAATTCAATGCAATCGGAAGTGGATTCCAAGGTGGATTAGCGTCTCTATGTAATAACTTTGGTTTAGATGTAGAGTAATAGATTTGATTTATATATCCATCGGTGAAATGCGTGTTTACCGATGGATATATTTTTAAAGATAAAAATATAGAGGTGAATATAGATGGTTATTCAATTACAAAAAGGACAGAAAATCGATTTAGGCAAGACAAGCCCTGGTTTAACAAAAGCAGTAATTGGTCTTGGATGGGATATTAAATCTTATGACGGTGGATCAGATTTCGATTTAGATGCATCTGCCTTTTTATTAGATGCAAACGGAAAATGTACGAAGGAAACTGATTTTATTTTCTATAATAATTTACAGTCTCCTTGTGGATCTGTTTTACATACAGGAGATAACCGTACAGGCGAAGGCGAAGGCGACGATGAGCAACTTGTTGTAGATTTGAAGAAGGTTCCAGCAGACGTTCATAAAATTGCTATTACAGTTACGATTTATGATGCAGAAGGCCGTAGTCAAAACTTTGGGCAAGTAGGAAATGCATTTGTTCGTTTAGCAAATGAAGAGACGAATGAAGAAGTTCTTCGTTTTGATTTAGGGGAAGATTTCTCCATCGAAACAGCAGTTGTCTTTTGTGAATTATACCGTCATAATGGACAGTGGAAGTTTAATGCAGTAGGAAGTGGATTCCAAGGTGGTTTAGGTGCGCTTGTAAGAGCGTATGGCTTGGATGCATAGAAAGGAAACGATATTCGTTTCCTTTTTTTGACCTTTCTATAAATCTAGCAAAGAATAGGGGATAAAGGTAAGATGAGTATTTTGCAAGGAATCCTTGATACGTATGCTCAGTTTTTCGACTTGGACATGTGGATTAAAGTGTTGCAAGATCCAGTATCTTGGGGATTAATAGGTACACTTGTTGTACTTGAAGGGTTGTTATCTGCTGATAACGCACTTGTGTTAGCGGTAATGGTAAAACACCTTCCGGAAGAAAAACGTAAAAAAGCATTATTCTATGGACTTATTGGAGCTTATGTGTTCCGCTTTATTGCGATTGGAATCGGGATGTTCTTAATTAAATTAGCATGGGTAAAAGTGTTAGGTGCACTTTACTTAGCGTGGCTTTCAGTTAAATACTTCATTGATAAAAGAAAAGGTAATGCAGAAGAAGAGGAATCTCATGGTATGAACCAAAATAGTATTCTCTTCAGAATGTTCGGTGTCTTCTGGGGAACAGTTGCGATGGTTGAATTAATGGATATCGCATTCTCTGTAGATAGCGTACTTGCTGCATTTGGTGTATCTAATGAAGTTTGGATTTTACTATTAGGCGGAATGCTAGGTATTTTAATGATGCGTGGTATCGCTGGTGTATTCTTAAAATTGTTAGAGCGTATTCCAGAACTTGAAACGACAGCATATATTTTAATTTTAATTATTGCAGCAAAAATGTTATTGTCTGTTATTCATATTGAAATAAGCCATACAGTGTTCTTCATTATTTTAGTTGTAGCATTTGGAGCAACATTTATACTTCACTACATGAAGAATTCTGGACAAGCTAAAGAAGAAGTTGCAGTTACTAAAGAAGACAATAAATAATTGAAATGGGTTTGCTCGTTTTGCGAGCGCCCATTTTTTATAACCAAAAATAGTTTATAATAGAAGAAGGACTTAGAAAAAACGTAAATGTTTTTGGAGGTGAACTGTTGTGTTTTCACGTTTTACACTTCAACCATATGCATTAAAAGATGAATCAGATTTAAAGCAATTTGAAGCGCTTTTAGAAAAACGCCCACAATATGAGCTGACAGAGAATGAGATGAAATTTAGTTGTATAGCATGTCGAATCCTTGGCGTTCCTAATGATGTAGATGAATATTTTAATGAACTGTTTGATTATAGTGAAGCGAAAGGAATCGAAGTTTTACACGAACAAAATTTAAACAAAGTGATTGATTCAGAAAAGCTTCGTCATATTCAAGAAGTGTTCGTATTACATCAAGAAGCACCAAATGGTCTGACAGTAAATAGGTTAGTTGCACACTTATCTGGGAAACAACTTTTACCGAAAGTAGACAATCCTGATTTACAGCATTACATACATACGACGTTTATTTCAGTATTGAAATTATATGAGAAACAACATAATCAGTCGTTAAAGACAGAAGGCTTCCGTCGTTTCTTAATCGACATAATTAAACTAAGCGAAAATTACGTAGCGAAGTGGTTTTCTACGATTAATTATAAGAAACAGATGCCGCGTATCGTTTGGTATGGTGATGCACAGGAAAGCCGTATATATTTCTTATATTTTCTTATTATGCTCGGTTGTGATGTGCTTTATTATCACCCCGAAGGAAAAGATGGATTTGAAAATATTGATGAAGAGGGAAGAACTTTTATTGTGTCTCATCCGGGTCGCATTTCTCTTGAACCATTCCCTGATCGCCGCCGCGAGCGTGTTGCAACAGTAGCGTATCAAGCTTCGAAAGAAATTGAACAAGTACTTCACCACGATAATTCACTATTATATAAACCGTGGCAATTCCGTTCGTATACACCTGTAGCACGTACGTTAAAAACGACATATGATGAACTCTTTTTAATTACGAAAGAAAAGGCATTTGTACGTCCAACATTCTTTGTTGAAAATAAACATATTTATATTCCTTCTTTATTTGCGAAAATATCAGGCGTTTCAAAGAATGATAAAGAATATTTTCAACGATTAAAGGCTGTTACATCATTTGATAATAGTTTATTAATTAATACATTCCCGTTTACGAAAGAGCAGAAAGCAAATTTCCAATATCATTATCGAGATGCATTGGACCGAGCTGGGAAATTACATCCTGATCTAATTATGAATAGCCATTGGTGGCCGCATAAGCGTTTACCGGAAGGTTTACAACATGGGATTGCAGAGGCGATTATCCATACGTGCGAAAGTGAAATGTGCAAACCAATTGCGAAAGAAACGAAACAAGAGGTAGCGCTGTATGTTTTTGCACAACTTTCTCAAATACCACCCAATATTTTAGAACAGCTTGAGAAATTTGATTATTCACAAGATGTACCGAAAATTGTTATATTTAATAATGAGAAGAGCGGAGAATTAACTCGTTCTGACGCTGTTTTATTACTATTTTTGAATCAAATTGGAGTAGATGTATTCCATTTCAATCCTACGGGCAGAAACGATATTGAACCGTATGTTGAAGCAGGAGCATTTGATTCCCATTGGCTTGAAGAAGTTAATTTCGATCTTGAGTTTCATGGTTCATCAGCCTATAAAAATTTATCACAAACAATAAAAGGACTATTTCGTCCATTTTTATAAGGAAAGGGAGAATACCATATGAATAACCCAGTCGTACTAGATTCGAAAACTGAATTGAATGAGCAAACCGCACAAGATGTTCGCTTGCAACTTAGACAAGATGCAGATGTGCAACGTATTTATAACGCAGTAGATATTAAAGATCAACTGGAATTAATTGAACTTGGAAAAGAACCTTCTATGGAAATTTCACGTTTCGCTGATCAAATTTTACATACAATGTCTCTATCAAAGATAGAAGATTCTGGTGAATTGTTAAAGCAACTTGGTAAAATTATGGACAGATTTGATAGTAAAGACTTTGCGGAAGAGAAAAGTGGTTTCTTCTCGCGCATGTTCAAAAAAGCGGATAAAATGATAGAACAAATCTTTAGTAAATATCAAACGATGGGCCGCGAAATTGATAAAGTTTATGTGGAAATTACGAAGTACCAAGATGAGATGAAAAAATCAATTGGTACGTTAGATGGCTTATATGAGCAAAACTTAAAATATTATTTAGACTTAGAGAAGTACGTAGTAGCAGGAGAAATGTTATTAGAGCGTTTAAATACAGAATTAGTTCCGATGTATGAAGAACGCGTGCGTAATAATGATCAATTAGCAGGTATTGAATTAGAGTCGCTTAAAAACTCGGTTGAAATTTTAGAGCAACGTATTGATGATTTAGAAAAAGCACGTATGGTTGCGCTACTTACAGCGCCGCAAATTCGCATGATTCAACGTGGAAATAATAAATTAATTGGTAAAATCAATACAGCATTTATTACGACGATTCCTATCTTTAAAAATGGTATCATTCAAGCAGTAAATGCGAAACGTCAAAAGCTTGTTGCAGATTCTATGGCTGAACTTGATCGCCGTACAAATGAATTACTTAAGAAAAATGCACAAAATATCGCAACGCAAAGTGTAGAAGTAGCGAGATTATCAGGTTCTTCTAGTATTAAAATGGAAACACTTGAGGAAACTTGGAACATTATTTCAAGAGGTATGCAAGAAACACAACAAATTGAAGAACAAAATAAACGTGAGCGTGAAGAAAGCCGCAAGCGTATGGCTACATTAACAGAGAATATCAAAAAAGAATTACAAGGATAAATGAAAAGGCAATGAGGAATAGTCCTCATTGCCTTTTAGTTTCTCTTCACTAATTTAATAATCTCATTGACAACAAGTGGAATGATACTTAATAAGAGAACGAATCCCCAATCTCGCATTGTTAATGCATGTACACCGAATATATTTGCAAGGGGCGGGATGGAGATGATACAAACTTGCATAAGAACACCGATAAGAAGGGAGAAGACTAAATATTTATTTGTAAAGATCCCAATTGAAAAAATCGATTTCGTTCTTGAACGCAAGTTAAATGAATGAACGAGCTGAGAAAAACTAAGAACGACAAATGCCATCGTTTGGGCATGTAATAGAGCATCGTCATCAATTCGTTCAGGGAAAAGAGGGAATAAATTTGTATCTCCAGTATAGAATTTTGCTCCGGCGATAAAAGCTATTAGCGTTAAAAGTCCAATGACAAGTCCATTGAAAACAAGAAAAGGAACGCTACCACTAAATAAGCTTTCTTTCGCATGTCGTGGTTTTTCCTTCATCACATCTGGATCTTCAGGATCAACCCCAAGTGATAATGCAGGCAGTGTATCTGTAATTAAATTCACCCACAAAATATGAATAGGTCGTAGTGGTGTTGCCCAGCCGAGTAAAATGGCTAAAAATAAAGCGATAATTTCTCCGAAGTTACAAGAGAGTAGGAAGAGAATTGATTTTTTTATGTTACGATAAATATTTCTACCTTCCTCAACAGCTTTCACGATAGATGAGAAATTATCATCTGTTAACACAACATCTGCTGCCCCTTTTGCAACGTCTGTTCCTGTAATGCCCATCGCTACGCCGACATCGGCTTGCTTTAAAGATGGTGCATCATTGACGCCATCACCAGTCATAGAAACGATATTTCCTTTCGCGCGTAATGCCTTTACAATTTTCACTTTATGCTCTGGAGAGACTCTAGCGAATACATTTAAATGATTAATTTTGCTAGCTAGTTCTGTATCAGCAATGTTATCTAATTCAGTTCCAATCATAATTTCAGATATTTCTTCAGCAATGCCGAGTTCTTTAGCAATTGCAAAGGCGGTATCTTTATGGTCACCAGTAATCATAACTGTGCGAATGCCGGCTTTTTTACATTCTGTAATTGAATCTTTCACTTCAGTTCTTGGCGGATCAATCATACCGACAAGACCGATAAAGATGAGATTTTCTTCAAGATGATTTATATCCACATCGTTTGAATTGAATTGTTTAAAGGCGAATGAAAGTACTCTTAAAGCTTCTTGAGACATTGCCCTGGCAGCTTCTAATATTTGATTTTTATCAACCTCTGTTAGACCCTCGATTTTACCGTTTTTAAATATGTGGGTACATCGAGGTAAGAGCTTATCAATAGCGCCTTTCGTCATGCTATAGTAGTTTTCATCGTATGTATGCACGGTTGACATCATTTTACGATCTGAGTCGAAAGGCAGCTCGTTAACACGTTCATGTATCGTTTCTAAATGATCTTTTTGCATATTAAAAGTGCTTCCGGCCACGAGAAGAGCAATTTCAGTCGGGTCTCCGGTTTGTGATTCGTTATTGTAAGACGCATCATTACATAGCACCATATTTTCTAACAATAGACGTTGTGCATCATTATTTACATTTAAATTTTCTAAGTGATCGTATGTGTTATCACTATAAAAGTGAGTAACGGTCATTTTATTTTGCGTTAACGTACCTGTTTTATCTGAACAAATAATTGTGACAGAACCGAGAGCTTCAACAGCTGGTAGTTTTCGAATGATAACGTTTTGTTTAATCATACGTTGTACACCAATTGCAAGAACGATGGAAACGATAGCTGGCAAGCCTTCTGGAATAGCTGCAACAGCTAAACTAATAGCAGTCATAAACATTTCTAACGTATCCCGGCCTTGTAAAAATCCGATGAGGAACATAACGATACAAATAGCTACAGCGACAAAGCCTAAATATTTTCCGACTTGTGCTAAGCTTTTTTGAAGTGGTGTCATATCATCGTCTGCTTCATGTAAAAGGGTAGCAATCTTACCAATTTGTGAGTTCATTCCAGTTTCAACAGCAACACCGACGCCTCTTCCATATGTCACAAGAGTAGACATAAAGGCCATGTTTTTTTGATCGCCAAGTGGTACTTGCTCATCACTTTGCATAGAAGCGTGGTAGATTGCATCTTTATCAACAGGGACAGATTCACCAGTTAGAGCAGATTCTTCAACTTTTAAATTTGCGGTTTCGATAAGGCGTAAATCGCATGGGATATATCGTCCGGCGTCGAGCATAACAATATCCCCTGGAACGACGTGCTCAGATGGAATTTCTTTTAGTTCACCATTTCTCTTGACGATAGCTTTTGGTGTTGCCATTTTTTTCAATGCCTCTAAAGCTTGTTCTGCTTTCGATTCTTGAACAACACCGATAACAGCATTTAAAACTACAACGAGCGCGATAATACTGGCATCCGCCCATTCACCTACAAAGGCAGAAATAAGGGCAGCTATAATAAGGACATATACGAGGACGTCATTAATTTGGGCGAAAATACGCTGCCATAAAGTGCGTTTTTGTTTTGTAGCTAATTCATTAGAACCGTATTGCTTTAAACGTTCACTTACAATCTCATCTGTTAAACCGTGTTGTTCGTTTGTTTCTAGGTCAATTAATGTTTGATCTTTCGTCTTACTGTACCAATTGCTCATAAGTAAGCACCTCCAGTAAAAACAGTTAGCAATGGTAGTGTTGCTATTATTTGTGAGTAGTATGTATGGAGAAAAAATCTAAGGTGAGGTTCTACTTCTATTGTACAATATTTTACAGTTGGTTGAGGGAAAGAGAAGAGTTGTCATGAATTTGTTGGAAATAAAAAAGAGCCTCATATAAGAGAGGCTTTTTTACTTTTTAATTAATGTACCTAATTCTTCTGTAATAGCTTGCATTTCACTAATGCTGAATGTTTCACGTTTCATAACATGATCATAAATGTCACGTAAATCTTCGTACATTTCTTCGTTAAAACTAGCAGCTCTCATCGCTCCAGCATTAACCATACGTAATTTTTCTTTAATAGCTTCGACCATGTATTCAACGTTTTCTTCTGACTTTACGGATAAATCCACCGAAGTGTCCCCCTTTAAAATAACATAAGGCTATCTTAACATTTTTTATCATTTTCGTTAATGAATCTTTTCAATCCTATTAAATTAGTAGGGATTTCCTTTATATTTCATAATTGGTTGTTTATACTATAAGTATATATGAAGAAATGCACCAAGAAGGGAAGAAACAAAGACATGGTTCAAGTATTGTTTGTTTGTCTTGGGAACATTTGCCGTTCTCCGATGGCAGAAGCAATTTTTCGAAATCTTGTCGTAAAAGAGGGACTTGAAGAGAAAATTGTCATTGATTCTGCAGGAACAGGAGATTGGCATGTTGGTCATCCGCCACATAAAGGAACACAAAAAATTTTAAAAGAAAATGCAGTCACTTTTGAAGGAATTAAAGCAAGGCAAGTAGAAAAAGAAGACTTAACAAAGTTTGATTATATTATTGCCATGGACAACAAGAATATAGCAGATTTAAAAAGTTTAGGTAAAACTGGAGGCTATATTGGTAGGCTGTCCGACTTTGTTCCAGACGGTGGCTGGACAGACGTTCCTGACCCTTACTATACAGGGAATTTCCAAGAAGTATATGACCTTGTAACAGAAGGGTGTGCAAAGCTATTAGCTTTCATTCGAAATGAACAAGGAATATGAGGAAGCTTAGAAAGAAATACTTTCTAACATAAGAAATGAAAGGGTGAAGGAATATGGCAAAGAAAAATAATATTGCTCGAAACATTGCGATTGGTGTAGCTGCAGGTGTAGCGGTATCCATGTTAAAGAAAGAAAACCGTGAAAAAGTAAAAAATACAGCAGAAAAAGCAAAAACAAAGATGATTGAAATTGGTGAAAATGCAAAGATCAAAGAAAAAGTGCAAACTGTTACAGATAAAGGACGCGAACTTGCTGATTTCAATGTGGTAAAAGCGAAAGTAGCAGAAATTAAAAAATTAACGCCATCTGTTGTAGAGACGTTAAAAGAAACGAAAGAAATTTTTAGTAAGAAAAAAGTTGAGCCAGAAGAAAAGCCAGAAACGATTGAAATTCAAGCTGTATCTCCAAAGGTAGATGAGCTGAAAGCAGAAGAAGAGCCAGTAGTTGCTGAAGATGGTGGTATGAAAGAAGCGCGTGAATTATTTATGAAAGACTCAAATGCAGTGGAAAAAAAAACTGAAGCGTACATTGAGTTAAAGCAAGATAAAGAAGAGAAGAAAAGCGTTTAAACATATATGAAAAAAATTTTAGAAAAGGTGAGAAGAAATCGTACTTATTCGTTTGGTAAAGATTTATATGACCGGACGATGCGCGATGATGTAGCGGGCTTGGCAGCACAGCTCGCTTATTTCTTCTTGCTTGCAATTTTTCCTGGGCTCGTTTTCTTAATTACGCTTCTTGGATTTATTCCCATTCAAACAGAGGATGTGCTTAGTTTATTAGAGGTTTATGTACCAGATGATGCAATGAACTTAATTGAGGTAAATGTAGATAAAGTTGTAAACCAGCAAAATGGTGGTTTATTATCATTTGGTTTATTATCCATGTTATGGTTTGCCTCAAATGGTGTTAATGCGGTTATGAATGCTTTTAACCGCGCTTATGACGTGAAGGAAACACGTTCTTTTATTACAACAAGAGCGTTATCAATTGTGTTTACATTAGCTATTATTTTTATGATTGTCTTTGCGTTAATTGTTCCGGTATTCGGACAAGTTATTGGAGCAGCAGTGTTTAAAGCACTCGGTTTATCAGATAGTTTTTCTTTCGTATGGAGCATTACACGATTAGTAGCGAGTTTCTTCGTACTATTTGCTTTGTTTAGTTTCTTATATACATTTGCACCAGATCGAAAGTTAAAAAGAAGAGAAGTTATTTCAGGGGCGTTATTTGCTACTGTAGGATGGATTGTGGTATCTTACTCATTTGCTTATTATGTAGATAAGTTTGCGAATTACGCCAATACATATGGTGGTCTCGGTGGTATCATTATTTTAATGTTATGGTTTTATTTAACTGGATGGGTAATTTTACTTGGCGGTGAAATTAATGGTTTACTCCACCATTATAGAACCGGTGACAATAATTCCCGTAATGAATAATGAGCTCTTGTTCCATAATAAAAAGGAACAGGGGGGATATTTCATGAGTAATAATAAAAAGAACCATAATAATAAAAGTAATAATAAACAAAAGAGCAGTTCGCATCCAAAGCATAAAACGAGTAGCAGTGCGAACGGTCATAATAGCTATCATTAAAAAAAACGGGTCCTCTATGAGGGACCCGTTTTATTTGCTTCCTTTTAATAATCGTAAGCCATTTAAAATGACAAGAATCGTACTTCCTTCGTGGCCAATAACACCGAATGGAAGAGCTAAAAATTGCAAGAAGTTTGAACAAATTAGCATCGCAATAACAGCTAGCGAAAAGATTACGTTTTGCTTCACAATACGGTTCATTCGTTTTGATAGACGGATCGCTTGAGAAAGACGAGATAGTTCGTTCTTCATCAGTACAACATCCGCCGTTTCTAAAGCTACATCTGTTCCTTCTCCCATTGCGACACCAATGCTAGCAGTAGCGAGTGCAGGTGCATCATTTATACCGTCTCCGACCATTGCTACTGTACCGTATTTTTCTTTTAACTTTTTAATCGTTTCAACTTTTGTTTCTGGTAAACATGATGCGTAATATTCCTTTATATTACTTTCAGAGGCAATTGCTTTTGCCGTTTCTTCATTATCTCCAGTAATCATAATTGCTTCGACACCAATGTTTTGTAAATCGCGAATGGCAGCTATTGTTTCTTGGCGAAGCGTATCTTTTAAAGCGATAAGTCCAAGAATGCCTCCTTCATCACTAATATAAACGACAGTTTTACCTTCCTTTTCAAGTGAGGCAGAAATACCATTATGAAATGTCTTTGTTTCTTCACCGATAAAATCAGCTTTACCTATTTTATAAGCGTTGTTTTCGAATACTCCTTTTAGCCCAAAACCAGTTACATCTTCAACCTTTTCTGGTTTTATTAATGTAATGTCGTACGCATGTTGTGCATATTTAACAATGGATTCAGTTAAAGGATGTGTAGAGTGACTTTCAATTGATGCTGTAATGGAAAGCACTTCTTTTTCTGTCATATTTTCTCGAACATATACATCTGTTACGGTAGGTTTTCCTTCTGTTAATGTTCCTGTTTTATCAAAGGCGATTGCTTTTACTGAAGCGAGGCGTTCTAAATGAATGCCACCTTTAAAGAGAATTCCATTTCTCGCTCCGTTAGAAATTGCAGATAACGTTGCTGGTGTAATGGCAGCAACGAGTGCACAAGGAGATGCGACTACAAGTAAGATCATAGCGCGATAAAACGTTTCATTCCAGCTCCAGTCAAGTAAGAAATGAGGAACGAACATCATAAGCGCAACAACGAGTAGTACACCTTTTACGTATGTTCCTTCAAACTTTTCGATGAATAGTTGTGATGGTGATTTTTCACTTTGTGCACTTTGGACGAGACGGATAATCTTTTGGAATAAGGTTTGATCGCTCGGCTTCGTAATTTTAACTTCGATAGCACCACGTAAATTTACAGTACCTGCAAATACTTCATCGCCATGTCTTTTCTCATTTGGAATAGGTTCTCCTGTGATTGCTGCCTCATCGATATTTGTTTCACCGTTATGAATCGTACCGTCAGCAGGAACACGTTCACCTGGTTTAATTAAAATAATGTCGTTAATTTGTAACTCTCCAACAGGAACACGTTCCTCAGTTCCGGTGGAAATACGTAATGCTTCTTCAGGTTGTAAGTCAAGAAGAGCAGAAATTTCTTTTTGGCTCTTACTTAACGTATAAGATTCCATAGCACCGCTGAGTGCAAAGATGAAGATTAAAATAGCCCCTTCTGCCCAGTAGCCAATAATTGCAGCACCAATAGCTGCAAAGAGCATTAGCATTTCAACATTTAGCTCTTTTTCTTCAATCGTATCTTCAATTCCTTCTTTTGCTTTTGCATATCCACCAACTATATAAGCAAGGATATAGCAAGTAATACCTACATTCATTGCATCGTTCTTTGTGAATAACCAACCAACTAAAATAAAAATACCAGATGCTACTGCAAATACAAGTTCATAATGTTTTTTTAATGTGTCCCATAGAGAGGGATGAGAAATTGTTTCTTTTGCGTGTAACGTTTTTACTTCTGAGTTCATTACTACTCGCTCCTTCCGAATTCTTATTGAGAAAAATAATCAAAATCGAAACCCCTATAAAACGACGAAAGCTGCCATCCATAATGGATAGCAGCATTTCTGTTGAATCTGTTTTTAATAGTTATTATGTTGTAATTATTCTATAGTATATCATAGGTTTTTATGAGATGGTACGGTTTTGTTTTAAGTATAAACGGAAAACTTGTGTTTTCGCAATTCCTCTGGTATATATGAATATTGTTCATAAAAAGGTCGGAAAGGAAGACAACAAGTGAAGACAGAGAAATTTTTTACCCATCCGATTGGCGTATTTATTGCTGCAATAGTAGCAACTTTTTTATGGGGAAGCGCATTTCCTTTTATTAAATTAAGTTATGTTGAACTTGGAATTCAACCACAAGAAGTTGGAGAGCAAATATTATTTGCTGGTTATCGTTTCTTGTTATCTGGGGTAATGCTTGTATTCTTTTTTAAAGTGTTAGGGAAAGATATGAGTTTCAAAAAAGGAACGGGGAAACAGTTAATACAAATTGGTTTATTCCAAACGTTTCTTCAATATATCTGTTTTTATATTGGAATGAGTTATAGTTCAGGAATTGAAGGAGCTATCATTTCAGGGACATCATCATTCTTTCAAATTTTACTCGCCCATTTTTTATATAAAGATGATGCTCTCAATATGAGAAAAATAATTGGGGTATTGATTGGTTTTTGTGGTGTCATTTTAGTGAATGTGCCGAGTGATGGTAGCTTATCATTTCATTTTGGAATCGGAAGTTTATTACTTCTTAGTGCAGCAATGCTGTATTCATATGGAAACATATTAGCGAAAGAAGGTAGTAAAACATTAGATGTTGGTTATATGACAGCATACCAAATGATTTTTGGTTCTATAGGATTATTATTTATAGGGGCTTTGCAAGTTGGAGTAATGCCATTTACATTTAGTCTAGATGCACTACTTATGCTGATTTATTTATCTTTCTTATCTGCAGCTGGTTTTTGCATTTGGAATACAATTATGAAGTACAATAAGGTTGGAAAAGTATCTATGTATATGTTCTTTATACCCGTATTTGGTGTGTTATTATCAAGCATGATTTTAGGTGAAGCAATTCATTCATTTGTGTTACTCGGTTTAGCATGTGTAGCCGCAGGAATTATTGTGGTAAATCGGACGCCAGCTAAGCAAAAAATAGAGCAAGAAAAACAAGTAGCATAGAATGCAGAAAAGCGATTACAATGGAAGAACAGTACTGTTCTTCTTTTTTTATAGAAAAAGGATAATAGACTAAGTGTAACGAAAAAAGATACAAAAAGCATTTATTGAGGAGAACATATTATGAATCTACTTTATGTGGTGTTAATTGGGCAAATACTTCTTTTTTTTATTGGTGCAATTTATGCAATGCGACAGACAAAAAGAACGAAAGATAATATGCCGTTACCTTTAGCAATCCGTCTTATTCTTAGTTTTTCTTTAACAGGTAGTGCAATTTGGATATGGTTACAAGATCCATCTGTAGAGTATAGTACGTGGGTTGCACTTGGTATGACTTTATCGACTGTGGGAGATTTGTTTATGGCTGGGCTGATTCCAATTGGTCATCGATTAATTGGTGGGATGGTTACTTTCGCCCTTGCTCATTGTTTTTATGTAAAAGCATTTTTGCAAACAGGAATTTCATGGAATGGTTTTTGGATTGGCTTACTCGTATATGGGCTCTTTCTAATTGTAGGATGGTTCTTCTTTATCCGAAATGATAAACAGGATAAATTGTTTACGATAGGAGCTCTAATTTATGGATTGTGGGTTGGAGGAATGGCTTGCTTTGCATTCGCCTTATATTATGAAAATACAGGAATATGGTGGATACCAGCGTTTGGTGGCTTACTGTTTGTAATTTCTGATTTCATTATTGGCGTGACAGATATCGGAGGGCGTAAATTGAAGTATGAGCCACTTTGGATTTGGTTTACATATGTAGCCGCTCAAATGTGTATTGTATATGTGGGATTATAAAAAGATACTCTCAAAAATAGTGGATAGACTATTTTGAGAGTATCTTTTTTGCTTGTTTAATTTAATCAGTATTTCTATTTTGAAATTTCTAATATTATAATTTTATAATTCAGAATTTTGTAGAAAAATATCAGTCGTATTATTTATAATAAAAGTAAAAAGATGATGAGATGGTGAAATGATGCAAAAGAAAAAACGTTGGCGTGAATTCTTTGGAACTATTGCAATTGCATGTTTATTGGTGTTTTTGGCGAAAATTTTTGTGTTCTTTCCTACGACTGTAAAAGGAGCATCCATGAGACCAACGTTGCAAGATGGAGATAAGGTGATTGTTAACAAGTTAGCAAAACAATTTGAAAGCTATGGGAGAGAAGACATTATTGTTGTGAAAACAGATAATTTTTATGTCAAAAGAGTGATTGGATTGCCAGGGGATATTATTGAGATGAGAAATGATCAATTATATGTGAATTCTGAAGTGAAAGATGAAGAGTATTTGGATAGTAATAAAAAACAAGCAGAAAAAAACTTCTGAATTTAACAGAGGACTTTGGACCGATTACAGTTCCTAAAAATAAGATTTTTGTTATGGGAGATAATCGCTTAATAAGTAAAGATAGTAGAAATGGTTTAGGTTTTATTGATAGAGAAGATGTGTTAGGAAAGTTAGCAGGCATTTATTATCCGTTTGAACATATGAAAATAATAAAGTGAAAAAACCAAGCAAATTTTAGTTTGCTTGGTTTTTTTGTTAAACAGTAGGAGATTCGTTAGATACAAAGATATCTTCATGTTTCTTTGTAGTACTTAAAACGAATTTATGTTGTAGCAATTGTAGTTTAAATAAAGCTAAAGGATCATGATATGTTTCTGGATTGCTTCTTAGCGTTGCTAATGTTTGTTCATCTTCCTGTATCTCAAGTTGAGCTGCATCCACATTTTGTTTCAATATGCTAAGTGGATCTTTAAAGAACATCATGATATCACGTTCTAATGCCCCTTCAAATACTTCAAATTGTAGGAAGAATTGTTTTGAAATTGTGTGAGCAATTTCTGTATAGTCTTCTGTTTCAATGTATTGTTTATATTTGTTGGCGAGCATAGATTGGTTTTTTTGCATATTACCAAATAATTTCCCGGCACTTTTTAAGAAAAACTGTGTCGGTGTAAAGCGCAATAAAATATTGATGTTCGTTACTGTAATTCGATTTGTCATTCGTACAACATCTCGATTCCAATCATCTAATAATTTGAAATCGCAAGGAAGTTTCATACGTTCTTCTTTATATAATTTATTAAATGTTTCACTCATTTCATCTAAATAAGCTTGAGCTTGAATAAATTCATTATGTGCTGTTTCAATCCATTCTTGAATAGACCCAGTAAATTTAGGAAGAAGTACCTGTTGTACATGCTTTTGAACTCGTTCATTCATTGCAGCATTTAATTCTTCATGAACTAGTTTGAAATCACTATCTTCTTGAACAAGATCAGAGCAACTCTGTAATAATTCAGGAATTTGAGAATGTATATCTCGTGTAATTTCTTCTTTCGTTAAAAGATAGGATTCGGTAATAGAGCGAATTTTATCTTTTTCAAGAGCAGTAAGGTTATTAATAAATCCAGTAAGTTTCACTGAGATGTGTTTATTCCAGCGTACGGATTTTACTAATGTATTTTCTAATTCCACACGTTCATTTATTAGATAAGCAATTGTTTTTTGCGTAAACCATATTAGCTTTTCTATACGTTCTTTTTCTATGTCGCGTTTTGCAAGATTAGAGAGAATAGATTCTGTTACATCTCCAAGTTGCTGGCTACTCTCTTGCGAAGGAGAGTATGGGAAGAATTGTGCATCTGGAAAATGTACTTTAAGCTTACTAATTAGTTTTTCATTAGTAGTCGTATTATTTGTATGTAATACGAAGTGAATTTGTAAGTTTGGTACTTGTTCACGTAAATAAATTAACGTATCAATTTCTTCACTATGCAATGGTGAAGAAGAATTTAATACGTAAACAAGGCTATCTGCTGTTTGTAAGTATTCAAAGTATGCATTGTTTTTATCCAATTGTCCTTGAATGGCTGGTGTAATAAGAAATGTAAACTTATTTTTTCTTAAAAATCTACTTGGTAGCTTAATTTCTATACATTTTTTCTCAAGTTCTGACTGAGCAGATGTAGCCGTTATTTGATGGAATTCATCAAGGTTAGGGATATTACGTATATCTAACTCGGTAAATTCTGTTATTTCAGTTTGACTAGCGTCTTTAAATAGAATAGGAGTTGTTAAAGTTTCAGTTAAGATGTTCTCTCCTAATATTGAATTGACAAATGACGTTTTATCATAGTCACTAGTTCCAGCTATTAGTAGTGGTGTGACATTTAAATCACATAGTTCATGGACGAGTAGCGTAAATTGATGACTTAAATCTACATCATTTTTCTCAGCCCACACAGCGATTGTTTCGAATAAATGAGAAACTGTTTCCATATTTACATCTGCTTCAGCTGATGTATTAGAAAGTAAGGATCCAGCACTTTTTACGAGTAATGATTCTAAAGTTGTAGGTGAGACTTCATTCCATGCTAACACTGCTGCAGAGACAACTAGAGAATCTTTTGCTTTCGTTAAACTGAACCAATTTGTTAATAGATTTGGTACAAGTCCGTTTAATTCATGCATAAAATGATTTCCGGTAATTAATGCAAAGTATGTTTCTTGATAGCGAGTAGAAATTTCATTCCAATCGTCATTATTGTCTGTTTCAATATGCAAGAATAAATGATTAATACTTTGAATCCAAGGAAGGTATAAGGATTCATGTTGGTAGCTATTCCAAAGAGCAATAACAAGTTCTTTAAACTGAGCTTGATCAACAGCATATAGAGCTTTTAAAGACTCATAGAAATATTCAGGCTTAATATTTCTAGTAAATCCTTTGTTTATGTAATTTATTAACGTATCAAACCAGTGTAAAGATTGTGTTCGAATACCTTCTTGAACAGCTAGTTCGATAGCATTGTTCCAATCTTCTTGTTTTTCATAGAAAGAACGTGCAATTGCAGTAATATTTGGGTAATCCGGTTGGAATGCAACAGCTTCACTAATCGTCTTAAAAGCAAGTCCTAAACGATCTTGTTCGATATAAAGAGAAAGAAGTTGTAATGAAACCTCCATCGTAAGAGTTGTATCTTCTGTTTGAATAGATTGATAAATTTCTTCTGCCTTTGGTAAGAATCCTAGTTCAAAATAAGCATCTGCAATATTTTTTGTTGCCCAAAGTGCAAGAGCATTATTAACTTTTTCCCATTTAAATATAGCTGCTTCAAAATCTTTATTTTGATAATAAAATTCACCTTGAGCAAATCGAATATTAGAAATGTTGGAGAATTCATTTTTAGATTCATTTATATATGCTTCACCGAGTACTTCCGATGCAGGAGTAGAAGTTTCTTCTGTTAAAAATGTTTTATAGTAAACTTTTTGAATAAATTGATTTTCAATGGTCATGTTCGTTCCCCCCTGTATAATTTAGAAAAATGATGTTGTATGTAAAAGGGTTCATGTTCTTTTAATAGGTAGAATTTGTATTATATAGACCAAACTATGTTTTTGCTAGATATATCATTTTTCTTGAGAGTTAAACCGTTGCGAAAAGTAACTTTCCTTTATTGTAACAAAAAAACACGCATGTGAATTTTTATTTTTTATCAGGACATTTGCAGGCAGTAAGAATCTAATCTCAAAATTAGTGAATGTAAGTGAATTATGTCGGAGGCGAGATACCTGTAGAAGCCTGATTGAAGTAAGCTAATAATCAGTAGAGGATGAAGAAAACCCACGCGGATTGAAGTTTAATTTTATCTCTGTTAAAGGAACGAATAGAAGTAGAGTTCATTATAAAAACAATGTATAGTGAATATGTATACCATGTTTGCCTTAAAGATAGAACGGGTACAATGTGGAATAACGATCGTGCATAGGATGTGTCTTCCGAATGGAACAACATATTGGCGAGTTAATCGCGCATTATGGGTATTTTGGAATTGTTATAGCCTTGGCTGGTGGGATTGTCGGATTACCGATACCAGACGAGTTTTTATTGACCTTTGTTGGTTATAATGTTTCAAAAGGAGTTATGTCAGGAACCGCTGCTTTTTTAAGTGGGATGGCTGGTGCGATGTTAGGGATTACGTTAAGCTACATATTAGGTTTAAAACTTGGGCTCCCTGTTTTAAAGAAATATGGGCCGAAAATTAGAATTAAAGAACATCACATTGAAAAAACACATATTTTATTTGAAAAATATGGGCCATTTCTTTTAATGATTGGTTATTTTATACCGGGAGTACGTCATTTAACAGCATATTTTGCTGGGGTATCAAATTTGACACTTTGGCGTTTTTGTTTGTACGCTTACGGTGGTGCGCTCATTTGGATAAGTGTTTTTATTGGGCTTGGCTGGAAGTTAGGCGAGAAGTGGCGCTTCGTTGAGTATAGTTTACATCATTATGGAATATGGATTTTATTAATTTCAGCAGTTGTTACATGTGTTGTATGGTTTTATATAAAGAAAAAGAAAAACCGCTAATAGCGGTTTTTTTAGCTGAAAGCAATAAATAATACACCAGCTGTAATAAAGACTACACCAACGCCGGTCATAAAGTTTAACTTTTCACCGAGTATAATCATAGCGAGAATGATAGAAAATACGACGCTTAATTTATCGACAGGAGCTACTTGTGAAACCTTTCCTGTTTTGAGGGCAAGAAAATAAAATAGCCATGACGAAGCACCTGCAATCCCACTTAATGTGATAAATAGCAGTGCTTTTTTATTTAGCAGTACGTCGCCGATATTTTGAAATTTACCTTGTATGATAATAACGCCTATCATAAATAATGCCATAATAATAGATCGAATTGTTGTTGCAACGTTTGCATCGATTCCGTCTAAACCAAACTTTCCAAAAATCGATACAAGGGCAGCAGCAATTGCTGATAATAGTGCAAATAAGAGCCACGAACTCATAGTAAAATTCCTCCAATCTTACAGTATTATACATGAAAATGATTCTCATGTATAAAGTTGAAGCAATTGAGATTTATAGGAAGCACGACTTCAACTTAACTTCTTGCTCCACCTGAATTTTAAGGTGGGAGTTTTAACGTCCGCAAATAGTGGGCTAAATAACGAAATAATCCCCACCTTATATTTTTTATAAGGTGGGGATTATTATACTACTCTGCAATTTCCTCATATAAAAAGTACGTTACATTATAAATATGTTCTACTTCATCGTCTGTCATAAACAGTAATTCGTCACGCTCAATCCCTTTTTTCTTTTCAATAAACTCAATCATGTTTTTGCGTTCTTCTCTCTTCATCAATTTTATTTCTCCTCTCAATCTGTTTTAATACAGTTTATTTAAGTTACTTCTATTATATAACAGAATCTTTAGAAAGTTCCACCTATTTTATTGTTTTTTTCAAAAGAACTTTTCGACAAAACAAGCCCACCTAAAGGGGGGCTTGTTTTATTTTATAGTCGTAAAAACTCAGGCTCCGTCGTACCGGCACCATCGATGTAATAAATTGTGTCGGGATTGATTTTTATCAATACGTAATTAGGGTCTTCAGGACCGAGTAACCAACGTTTTAAGCTATTATTCCAAAACTTATTTTTTAATGTCGAGTCTTCCTCGATTGAAGCTAACCCTTCAACTTCAATATAATCTTCATCTAATTTTTTACCTTCTCGTCCGAGTAATACATGGACATTAGGATTGTTTTCAATATCTGTTATCTTTTTTGATTTCCGATCTGTTGCAATATATAACACAAAATCTTCGTGGAAAAACATCATAAAGGCACTATGAGGTTTGTTTTCACGTACAGTAGATAATACACCAGTTCGTTGACCGCATATAATAGTTTCAATTTTTTCTTTTAAATGCATGCTTTTAGCCTCTTTTCATACTTTGTAGTTTTCTTCGTCTAAATAAGAATGAAGTATCTTTCATACTCTTTTCATCAACATGATTTTTTAAACGTAATTGTGATGAAATCGGACAAGTTAGGAGAAGAATAATAATAATATTGAGGAGAAATACATACGATGGAAGGATGAAAAGCATGTTTAATAAAATATTTCTTATAGTAGCGCTTATAGGTGTACCACTGTCTGTACTTGGAAAAACACTTCATTGGCCAGAAACAATTATGTTCGCTGTGTATTGTATTACGATTATCGCATTGGCTGGTTTTATGGGGAGAGCAACAGAGAGTTTAGCAATTGTTTCTGGTCCTAGAATAGGTGGATTATTAAATGCTACTTTCGGTAATGCTGTTGAACTTATCATTTCAATTTTTGCACTTCAAGCAGGGTTAATTGAAGTGGTGTTAGCTTCTTTAACGGGTTCGGTACTTGGAAATTTATTATTAGTAGGAGGACTATCCTTCTTTGTAGGAGGACTTAAATATAAAAGGCAAAGCTTTAACGTTTACGATGCAAGGCATAATTCAGCTTTATTAATATTTGCTGTTGTCGTGGCCTTTGTTATTCCAGAGATTTTTTCAATGAAGATGGACGCTGGCAAGACGTATCAATTAAGTATAGGTGTTTCTATTATTATGATTATCATGTACATTGCTGCATTACTATTTAAGTTAGTTACACACCGTGGTGTATATCAACACAAAAGTGACGAAGTAGCGCATGAAGAAGAGCCAGAGTGGTCGAAAGGGAAGGCACTCCTTATTTTAGCGATAGCAACACTGGCGGTAGCTTATGTATCAGAGGCGCTCGTGCATACTTTTGAAACTGTTGCAAAATCATTTGGTTGGTCAGAGTTATTTATAGGGGTTATTATCGTTGCAATTGTTGGAAATGCAGCGGAACATGCATCTGCAATTATTATGGCTTATAAAAATAAAGTAAATATTGCAGTCGAAATTGCAATAGGGTCTACATTACAAATCGCCATGTTTGTTGCTCCTGTATTAGTATTGCTATCTATGTTCTTCGCGCAGAGGATGCCTTTAGTATTTACCATACCAGAACTTGTGTCTATGATTACAGCCGTTTTCTTAACGATTGCGATTTCCAATGATGGAGATACAAACTGGTTTGAAGGCGGCACTTTACTAGCGGCGTATGTCATTATGGGAATTGGTTTTTATTTATTATGAAAAATAGGCATAACAATTGTGCTCAGAGAAAACAATAAATGAAGTAGTATATATACCTTTACATAGGAAGGAGCCAGACAGGTGAAACGAGTATACAGCATATGTCTTTCAACTATGGTCTCGTTTATTTTATTATTTCCTAACATGAGTTTTGCAAAGACAACAGTAGGAACAAAAATGCCTTCATCTGTTTTAAATATTTCAAAAGACAATACATTCCCAAATGATGCGCAAGATTTGCCACGTTTACAGCCGAGTAAGTTTGCTCAAGAACTATTGAAAACAGCTAATATTAAAATTGAAAATCCAGACTTAATTCGGATGTTTAATGAAACGACAATTTCAAATGCGCCGCTTGCAGTAGGGTATCGGGCAAAAATTTATTTAGGTCAATGGGCTTTACATTATGAATCAGTAGACACATCGATTAATTGGGAATATAAACAAGTGAATCGAAATGTGTATGATAATCGCGGAGGAGACCGTTTGTATTCACTTCGCTATAAGCAAGAAACACAAAAGACGGTTGAAGGCGATTTAACAGCAGATATGAAAGATGCTGCAGATGTGAAAAAAATGATGCTTCTCAAAGCGCTTGAAAAAGTACAATTGCCCCTTTCGTTTAAAACAACTATTGGTTATGGTACTGGACATGAGCGTGTGTATAATATTAGTCCGAGTCAACTCGGATATTTATACGCTTATACACCAGCAGTAAATGAAAAGGGAAAAGTAACATTTGGAGAAGTGTATCTTGTATTAAAGGGAAATCAAAAAAGACTTGTTGTGAAAAATATTACTTCTCAAGGAATTGGAGCGGCGATTCCAATTCATGATCATTTATTTTTTAAATTCATTTCTTCTTCCCACTCGCAATAACATAAAAAAACGTCAGCTTATAAGCTGACGTTTTTTTATAATGTAATGTTTGCTGTTTTTGATAAGAAATCTTCTGTCGGATAGTAGCTGTTTTTTACAAGAACATTTGGTCCAAGACATTTTACTGCAGGACAGTGACAGCTTAATGATTTTGCTGTTTTTGAAGCACTCCATTTGTCATATGCTTCTTGTAATGTGTTTGTTTGTATGTTTCCTAGAAGTGGAACATCACCAAAGTCCGTCACAATAATATTTCCATCGAAAATATTTACATTTAAACGAGAACGGCCATCTGGATCATTACGAACAGTGACATTTTTGCTCTCTTGTAATTTTTTAAATGTGGCAATGTCTCGCTCGTCATCGCTACAAGCATAGAAAGGTAACGTTCCAAATAACATCCATACATTTTCATCGCGAATTTCTAGTAAATGCTCAATTGCATTACGAATTTCAGCTTTTGTTAAAATCTCTAGATTACTCGCGAAGTCACTTGGATACATTGGGTGAACTTCATGACGTTTACAGCCCATCTCTTCGACGATTTGACGGTGAATATGTTCAATATGTGGTAGAGTTCTTTTGTTTAACATTGTTTCGGCCGATACAAGTACACCTGCATCTGATAGAGCCTTACTATTTGTAATCATTCTTTCGAATAATTTTGCACGTTGTTCGTAAGTAGGTTTACGCTCCATCATTGCAAATCCGCCTTCAACGAAGTCATCAATTGTTCCCCAGTTATGAGAGATATGCAACACGTCTAAATAAGGAATAATTTGTTCGTAACGTGCTAAATCTATAGTTAAGTTAGAGTTGATTTGAGTGCGAACGCCTCGTTCATGGGCGTATTTTAAGAGTGGTGTTACATAGTTGTCGACGGATTTCTTTGAAAGCATAGGTTCTCCGCCAGTAATACTTAAAGAACGTAAATGAGGAATCTCATCTAATCGTTTTAATAAAAGATCCATCGGAAGCGGATTTGGGTCTTTCGGCTGTAACGTGTAACCAACAGCGCAATGCTCACAGCGCATATTGCATAACGTCGTCGTTGTAAATTCAACATTTGTTAATAGTAGTTTGCCGTACTCTTCAAGGTCCATATACGCTTCCCATGGATCGTAAGAAGGAGTAATCGGCTTCATTTTTTGTGATATCGTCATATGAAATACTCCTTTGACTATTGAAATAACAATTTGTCCATTCTCTATAATAGAAGAATATGTGCTTTTTATAAAGTGAAACTTTTTAGCGTGAAAAGAGAGAGGGCTTACATTATAGTGGAGGACTGTGACAAAATTGATGAAATTTCATGCCCATAGCAATCATTTTTGCGGTATAATAAAAGCAACTCGAATTAAAAGGAGAGTGCCTTCATGGGAAAAGCAATTCAAGATAAAGATACACAATTAGTATATTTAAAAGAACGTTTAAATATGTTCATTGAAGTAATTGATACAATTGAACCTGAAGAAGTAGAGTTAGAAGATGTAGATCGTCTTCTTGCGATGTTAGATGAATTAGAATTAAAATGTGAGCAATTTAAAAAAGACGAATAATATATTAAAAAGGCTGCCAATACAAAATTGGTAGCCTTTTTCTGTACGGATAATAGAAGGACGGTAGAAAAAAAGGTATAATCAAGTTGTGAAAAATTTCATTTATCCTTTAATAGCATGAAATAAATAAAAAGCTGAAGAGTATAACAATGGAATTTTCATCTCATAACGTTTTGGTAGCGTTCACAATTGAGGGGGAAGTAACAATGGAAAAGCTTCAAGAAAGCATGTATCAACTAATTGTTGAAACGTCAACGAATTTACCGAAAGATGTTCGTCGTGCGATTCAACAAGCGAAAGAACGAGAAAATGCAGGGACTCGTTCAGCGATGGCACTTGGCACAATTACGAATAATATTAAAATGGCTGATGATAATATCTCGCCTATTTGCCAAGATACAGGGATGCCAACATTTAAAATTTATACACCAGTTGGTGTGAATCAACTAAAACTGAAGGAAGCTATCTATAGTGCGCTTGAGCGGGCGACAAAAGATGGTAAACTTCGTCCAAACTCTGTTGATTCTCTTTTTGGTGACAATAGCGGAAATAACTTAGGACCAGGTACACCTGTTATTAAGTTTGAGCAATGGGAAAAAGATTATATTGATGCACGTTTAATTTTAAAGGGCGGCGGCTGTGAGAATAAAAATATTCAGTATAGCTTGCCATGTGAATTAGAAGGACTTGGACGCGCAGGACGCGATTTAGAAGGAATTCGTAAATGTCTTCTTCATGCAGTATATCAAGCGCAAGGTCAAGGATGTAGCGCAGGTGTAATCGGCGTCGGTATCGGGGGAGACCGCACATCAGGTTACGAATTAGCAAAAAATCAATTATTCCGTACATTAGATGACATCAATCCAGTACCAGAGTTAAAACAGCTAGAAGAGTACGTATTAGAAAATGCAAATAAGCTTGGTATTGGTACGATGGGATTCGGCGGAGAAACAACTTTACTTGGTTGTAAAATTGGCGTATATAACCGTTTGCCAGCTAGCTTCTATGTATCTGTTGCATATAATTGCTGGGCATATCGTCGCCTAGGTGTGAAAATCCATCCTGAAACAGGAGAAATTATGGATTGGTTATATCAAGAAGGTGAAGATACACTTCAGCAAGAAGCACAAGAAAAAACAGAGCAACGTGAGATTGTATTACAAGCACCAATTACAGAAGAGCAAATTCGTGAACTTCGTGTTGGTGATGTTGTAACGATTAATGGCATGATGTATACAGGTCGTGACGCAATTCATAAGCATTTAATGGATAATGATTGTCCTGTAGATTTAAATGGACAAATTATTTATCATTGTGGTCCGGTTGTTGTGAAAGATGAAAATGACAACTGGCAAATTAAAGCGGCGGGTCCAACGACAAGTATTCGTGAAGAACCATACCAAGGCGACATTATGAAGAAGTTCGGTATTCGTGCTGTAATTGGTAAAGGCGGAATGGGTGCAAAAACATTAGCTGCATTAGAAGAACACGGCGGCGTGTACTTAAATGCAATTGGTGGTGCAGCACAATATTATGCTGAATGTATTAAAGAAGTGAAAGATGTTGATTTCTTACAGTTCGGTATTCCAGAAGCAATGTGGCATTTACATATCGATGGGTTTAAAGCAGTTGTAACGATGGACTCTCATGGTAACAGCTTACATGCAGAGGTGGATAAAACATCACTTGAAAAATTAGCGAGCTTTAAAGAGCCAGTATTTAAGTAAACAAAAATGCATCTCGAATCTTTCGAGATGCATTTTTTTGGTATATATAGAAAAACATGTTCAGCATGAAAGAATGCACAGCAACAGAAACTACAGGTACGATTATATATGGAAAGGAGACTATTTATGAAATATAAATGGTTATATATAGGTCTCATTTTTTCAATTATGATGGCACTTGTTCCAGTTTCGGCATTGGCTTATACAAATACTCCACACAACTGGGGAATCCCACGTCCTAAAAATGAAACAGTACCAGATGCAGGGAAATTATATACAGATTTACTACAAAAGAATGGTGGATTTTATTTAGGGGATACAAAGAAAAAAGATATTTATTTAACGTTCGATAATGGATATGAGAATGGATACACAGGCCAAATTTTAGATGTATTAAAAGAGAAAAAAGTACCGGCAACTTTCTTTGTAACAGGGCATTACATTAAAACGCAAAAAGATTTGCTATTAAGAATGAAGGATGAAGGACACATTATTGGAAATCATTCGTGGAGTCATCCTGATTTCACAGCGGTAAATAATGAGAAACTTCGCGAAGAATTAACGAGTGTAACGGAAGAAATCAAAAAAGTAACTGGACAAAAAGAAGTGAAATATGTACGCCCTCCGCGCGGCGTATTTAGTGAAAGAACATTGGCTCTTACGAAAGAAATGGGCTATTATAATGTGTTTTGGTCACTCGCATTTCTAGATTGGAAAGTGGATCAACAAAGAGGATGGCAATACGCACATAATAATGTAATGACGATGATTCATCCAGGATCTATTTTATTACTTCATGCAATATCAAAAGATAATGCAGAAGCACTTGCAAAAATCATTGATGATTTGCGCGAGAAAGGGTATCATTTTAAAAGTCTAGATGACTTAGTAAAAGGCAATCAACCGTAAGCATGTATGCTTGCGGTTTTCTCATGCTATAATGATGTGTAAAAAGGATGGGGAAAACGTATGTGGAGCGAACATGTTACGTTAGAGTATCCGTACCATTTTGAAGAAGTGTTAAAGCGTTTATCTTTTGATCCACTAAACGTCATTCAATTAGATGAGAAAGTCATGTATGTCCCGCTTTGTATAGACGAGGAACAGATTGTTGTCCGTTTGCAAGGGATTGGTACTGTTCAAAATCCACAATTTTGGATTTCTAGTCAGGCAGGAGATCCGGAGAAAGTCATGAAACGAATGAGGGCCATTTTTCATTGGGATGAACCGTTTCAAGATATACAAAATCATTTTTTAAACACATCATTACGTCCACTATTTGAAACATATGCTTATACTCCAATTATTTTAGAATTCGATTATTTTGCGTGTTTACTTCGCTGCATTATTCATCAACAAATAAATTTGAAATTTGCTACTGTGCTGACAGAGCAATTTGTAAAACGATATGGAACAGAGAAGAACGGTGTATTCTTTTTCCCTACTCCAGAAATAGTAGCAAATATTTCAATTGAAGAATTGAGAGAGCAAAAATTTAGTCAGCGAAAAGCTGAATATATGGTAGGATTAGCAAAGTGTATTATAGGTGGTAAGTTAGATTTAACTAGAATAGAAAACGAAACAGAAGAAGGGGTTGCAGCACAATTGTTACCAATTAGGGGGATTGGTGCATGGACAGTGCAAAACTTTTTAATGTTTGGGCTTGGACGGAAAAATATGTTTCCGAAAGCAGACATCGGGATTCAGCGTGCAGTACAAGGTGTATTTCAATTAGATGATAAACCGAGTGATGCGTTTTTAGAAAACGTGAAACAAGAATGTGAACCATACTGCAGTTATGCAGCGTTATATTTATGGAAAAGTATAGAGTAGAGGTGTAATAATGATACAAAAACAACATGAGAGTAAGTTGGAAGTTGGTCAAACATTTCCTGTGACAATTAAACGTCTTGGGATTAACGGAGAAGGCGTTGGTTATTTTAAGAGACAAGTTGTCTTCATTCCAGGAGCATTACCAGGAGAAGAAGTTGTTGCTGAAACAACGAAAATTCAGCGTGGCTTCGCTGAAGCAAAAGTGAAAAAAGTTCGTAAAGCTTCACCACATCGTGTGAAAGCACCATGTCCAGTATACGAGGAGTGTGGTGGCTGTCAGCTACAACATTTAGATTATAAAGAACAATTAAATCAAAAACGTGATATTGTTGTACAAGCATTTGAGAAGTACATGAATAACAGTTTGGAAGAAAAAATTCGTCCGACACTTGGCATGGAAAATCCATGGCATTATCGTAATAAGAGTCAATTACAAGTGGGGCGTAAAGACGAGAAGGTTATTACAGGGCTATATAAACAAAATTCACATCAGTTAATTGATATTGCCCATTGTATGATTCAACATAAAGCAACGAATGAAGCGACAAAAGTTGTAAGACGTATATTAGAAAAATTAAATGTTTCTATTTACAATGAGAAAAAACAAAAAGGTTTAGTACGCACAATTGTGACACGTACTGCAGTTCAAACAGGGGAAGTACAAGTTACACTTATTACAACAAAAGAAGAATTACCAAATAAAGAACAATTTATTGCAGAAGTACAAAAACAGATGCCAGCGGTTAAATCAATTATGCAAAATGTAAACTGGCGTAAAACATCTGTTATTTTTGGCGACAAAACATTTAAATTAGCTGGAAAAGAAGTAATTCAAGAAACACTTGGTGATTTATCATTCGAATTATCAGCACGTGCATTCTTCCAGTTGAATCCAGAACAAACTGTTGTTTTATATGATGAAGCGAAAAAAGCAGCTGCGTTAACAGGAAACGAGAAGATTGTGGATGCGTACTGTGGTGTTGGTACAATCGGTCTTTGGCTTGCAAATGATGCAGCGGAAGTACGTGGTATGGATGTAATTCCAGAAGCGATTGCAGATGCAAGAAAAAATGCGAAGCGTCACGGATTTACAAATACGAAATATGAAGCAGGTAAAGCTGAACAATGGTTACCGAAATGGGTAAAAGAAGGATGGCGTCCAGATGTAATTGTTGTCGATCCACCACGTACAGGTTGCGATGATAAATTACTGGAAACAATTTTAAAGGTGAAGCCGAAACAAGTTGTGTATGTGTCTTGTAATCCTTCTTCATTAGCACGTGATGTACAAGCATTAATGAAGAGCTATGAAGTGGAGTATGTGCAACCAGTTGATATGTTCCCGCATACTGCGCATGTTGAGAATGTAGTTAGATTAAAGTTGAAATAAGAAGGATTAGAAATGTTGATGTAGTTAACTACATCAACATTTTTTGTTATGTTAGCAGCTAAATCACCTTACGTAATCAACATACACACTTTCTGTATGGAGTATATGAAATGTCTTTCTGCATTCGAAAAGAATTTGTAAAAATATACAGTATTCAGATTGTATAGACCACTTTGTATTAATAAATTACAATATGGATGTAACATAGCAATTTTGCTATAGAAAATAAGCTAAAAGGGAGAAGATGTATGAAAAAATGGTTGGCATTATTTGTTTTTGGGATGGTTTCTTTATTTGCAACTTCTGCACATGCGGAATCATATGAAATAACAAAAACATTAAAAGTATATGAAAGCCGCAGTTTTAATTCGCCTGTGAAAAAAGAACTGCAGCCAGGAGAAAGGGTTTATGTTACAAATCAACATCCTAGTGGATGGTGGAAGATAAGTGGCGGATTTATTGCACCAGAGGGCGCGAAAGTAGAAATTAATCGAAATTTTGAAGCTTTTGATTGGATTAATATGGACAGTGCGAAGTACGTATTTGGTCCTCAAACTGTTATTGCACGTGATGGTACACTAAGAGGTGAAATTTTGATTGATACATATTTGGGGCAGAAGTGGACAAGTGTAAATGGAATGCCACAAATAATGAAGCAGAATTTTGCAGCATACAGTAGCCCTGAAGCTAAAAATCCAGATGCTTGGTTCGCTCCACAAACGGTTAATATTTTGCAGACAAAAGAAAACGGTTGGTCTTTAATTAACACGTATTTAGGGCCAAAGTGGATTGTTCGTTATCCACACGTGGAACATATTAATCGTGATTTTTATGCATACAATGAACCTAAGTACATGCATCACGGTGTGAAATTCTCAGCCCAATCTGTAAGAGTACTTCAACAAGGAGAAAATGGTTGGAAGAAAATTAAGGCTGGAGTTGGAGAAAAATGGATTGCGCCACAAGGATCTTATTACCATGTCCCAAATGTATTTACGGCATTTGATCAACCTTTCGGTAGAGCAATCGGCACTTTTGCACCACAAACGGTATTTGTAGTTGAAGAATCTACAACGTCATTTGGTTGGTTGAAAATTAGAACATACTTAGGAGATTCCTGGATTCGAACGAATCGTAATTAGTAAATAGATTACTTTATTCCTTTTAGAATGAAGTAACAATATGTTATAGTTCCCTCATATGGAAAAGCTGTATGAGGGATTATATTTTTAGTCCATTAAGACAAGGAGAATACGATGAATAATTATAAATTAACGATTCAGTACGACGGCGCACGTTTTAAAGGATGGCAACGTCTCGGTAATAACGATAATACGATTCAAGGAAAAATCGAAAGTGTCATATCTGAAATGGTCGGAAAAGAAATTGAAATTATCGGTTGTAGTAGAACAGACGCTGGTGTACATGCTTTGAATCAAGTTGCTAACTTTCAAAGTGATGAGAAGTTAGTGGAACATAAAGTGAAAAAATATTTAAATCAATATTTACCCAATGATATTAGCATTACGGATGTGGAAGAAGTACATGATCGCTTCCATGCTCGTTACAACTCTAAAGCAAAAACATATCTGTATAAAATTTGGAATGAAGAGCATACAAATCCATTTATGCGTAAATACAGCATGCATGTGAATAAAAAATTAAATGTGAAAAGCATGAAAGCAGCTGCAAAACATTTAGTTGGTTCACATGACTTTACTGCTTTTTCAAATGCGAAATCAAAGAAAAAATCTATGGTTCGAGAAGTATATACACTTGATGTGATGGAAGAGGCAGGGTTTGTACAAATTAGAGTAAGTGGTAACGGCTTCCTTCATAATATGGTAAGAAAAATTGTTGGGGCATTAATTGAAGTTGGATTAGGACAATTAGATGCTGAAGCAATTCCAAACATTTTAGAAGAAAAGCAGCGCAATCAAATTAATTGTCTTGCTGAGGCAAGTGGATTGTATTTAGAGAATGTTGAGTTTTAATGGCAAATAAAAAAATCGGGCTAAGTAGCTCGATTTTTTTAGTATTACGAAGATTTATCGTTTTTTATACGTAGCTTCAAATTCCAAAAAGCAGCAAGCATAATAGCTGCAAAGGAGCCAAAAATTGTTCCTAATAGCTTTGCATAAGGAGAGCTGCTTACATCGGCATTAATGAATAACATCATACAGAGCATGGCAGGGAAAAAGTATAAGTATTGTAATAACTTTAATTTTTTATCATTACCCATATATATAGCCCCTTTCTAGCATGTTATATGTTTATTATAACATATTTTACCAAGTTGTTTTTATACTTGGAGACATGTTTATTTCATATGTGTAAATGCAGTTTTTTAATCCGATATTGTAAGTTTTGCCTACTTAATCCTAAAAATTTTGCAGCTTGTGAGATGTTGCCATGATTCTCTTTAAGAATTTGGTTAATGTAGTTCTTTTCCATTTTTTCTATTGTGTGTTTTAAAGTTTTAGGTGCATCAGTATTGTGATTAGTTAGTGCATGTTGCATATTGAATTCTGTTTTTATTCGTTCACGAAAGCGAGTAGGCATATGAAACGCTGTAATGATGGTTTCATCTTCTATCAAGTTCATGGAACCTTCAATTATATGTTCCAACTCCCGTACGTTTCCAGGCCAATCGTATGCATAGAAAAATTCTCTTACATTTACATCTACATCGGTTACGTTGAGCCCGAATTGAGTATTATATTTTTCAATAAAGTGCTGAACAAGAGCTGGAATATCTTCTTTTCTTTCACGTAAAGGCGGAAGACATAAAGTAACGACGCTTAATCGGTAATATAAGTCTTCTCTTAATCGATTATGTGCGATGGCTTCGAAAGGATCTTCATTGATAGTTGCTATAATACGAACATCAATTTCTTTTTCGTGTGTGCCTCCGATTCTTCGTATTGTTTTTTCTTGTATAGCTCGTAGTAACTTCGCTTGAAGTGCTGGACTTAATGAGTTGATTTCATCTAATAACAAAGTTCCTCCGTTCGCTTCTTCAAATAAACCAGCTTTATCGATAGCTCCTGTAAATGCACCTCGGTTTGTACCGAATAATAAGCTTTCCATGAGTGTATCAGGTATAGCGGCACAGTTCTGTGAAATAAAGGGTTTTGTTGAACGCTGACTTTCATTATGGATGCTTTGTGCAAATAGCTCTTTCCCAGTTCCTGTTTCTCCTACTAGAAGTATGGAGGAAGATGTACGAATTACTCTTTTTCCTTCAGTAATGATTGATTGAATAGCTTCAGAATCACCAATTATGTGATCAAAGGTAAATTTAGTGCTTTGTTTTCGAGAAGGGCCCATTCTTATTGTTTGCTTTAAGTTACTAATTTCTTTTGATATTTCAATAGCGCCTTTAATTTTTCCATTTTCTATTATAGGGAAAGTATCGTTAATCGTTGTAATTTCTTGTCCTTTATTGTTAAAATACGTTTGTTTTATATTTTTGTTTGTTTTTCCTAATTTTAATGCCTCTATAAGAGTACTATTTTTATTTTCTTCAAATGCAAATATTTCTAAAGGACTTTTATATAATACATCTGAGCGTTCCATTGATTCAATTTCCATCATTTTGCGGTTATAGATAATCGTTTTACTTTCCTCATTAATAATATGAATCCCGATATCGAGTTCATTGAGTAAAGTTTCATATAGCATATTCATTTCAATGATCTGTTTAAAATTAATGTCTTCTGTACGCATAGATTATCTTCTCCTCATTTCACCCTATGAAGACTGACTTTTTATAATTTTATTAAAATTCTTATAAAATCGCAAAATTTTTTTGCTATTTTCCTTTTAAAACTTTTCAAATGATAGAAAAATTTTGCGGTTGTGCACGCTTTTTTGTGTAAAACGCTCATTTAATATATGAATTAGAGACTTGGTACGCATTTTGCATAAATAATATTCGAAATCTCTAGAGGGGAGAATATGAATTTTTATAGGATATACAACGTTTCAGTGTCAATTAATAAGAGGGAGGAATTTATAAAGTGAAGACAGTTATAGAAGGTGTGTATAGTCCTTGTTATGGAAAAGTAGAGAAGTTATTTGTTACGGAAAGTTCTTACGTATACGAGTGGGAGAAATTAGCGTTAATTGAAACGATAGATAAACAGAAAGTAGAAATTAAGATAGGAATCAGTGGTTATATTGAATCATTAGAAGTAGTAGAAGGACAAGCTATTGCTGATCAAAAGTTATTAATAACAGTAAGGGATGATCTTTTAGTAACAGGCAGTGATTAATGTAAGTGATGTGTATTTTTGCTCTTTTAAATCATTATTTTTACGGTGAATAATTTTAAAAGCGCTTACATTAAATGGATTGGCAAAGTGAAAAGGGGGGATTTATATGATGGATCAAAACCAAGGATTAAAAAGAGAATTGAAAAGCAGGCACATATTTATGATTGCACTCGGTGGAGTTATTGGTACAGGACTTTTTTTAGGATCAGGTTATACGATTCATGAAGCTGGACCTGGAGGAGCAATTGTAGCGTATCTTGTCGGTGGATTTGTAATGTATTTAACGATGCTCTGTCTGGGAGAGTTAGCGGTTGCGATGCCTGACGCAGGGTCTTATCAAACGTATGCGACAAAGCATATTTCTCCTGCAGCAGGTTATGTAGTGGGATGGATGTCGTGGTTAAACTGGTCTGCTACGATAGGTATTGAATTAATTGCAGTTAGTATTTTGATGAAACGTTGGTTTCCTGATGTACCGTCATGGATTTGGTGTGTAGTTTTCGCGGTACTGCTCTTTGCTATTAATGCGTTATCTTCAAGAAGTTTTGCGGAAGTGGAATTTTGGTTTGCAAGTATTAAAGTAATTACAATTATTGCATTTATTATTTTGGGCGGGGCAGCAATGTTTGGTTTTCTAGATATGAAAGGAAATGAACCAGCGCCAATGTTCTCTAGCTTTACTGATTATGGTGGATTGTTTCCAAATGGATTATCAGCCATTTTAATTACAATGATTGCAGTTAATTTTTCTTTCCAAGGAACAGAATTAGTTGGTATTGCAGCAGGTGAGAGTGAAAATCCAGAGAAAACGATCCCGAAGGCAATTAACAATACAGTTTGGCGTATACTTGTTTTCTTTGTACTATCTATTTTTATTCTTGCTGGACTATTCCCTTGGCAGCAAGCAGGAGTAATAGAAAGTCCATTCGTAGTTGTATTTGATAAAATTGGTATTCCTTATGCAGCAGATATTATAAATTTCGTTATTATTACAGCAGTACTATCCGTTGCGAATTCAGGATTATATGCAACTTCGCGTATGCTATGGTCTATGTCTAATCAAGGAATGATTAGTCCGATTTTTGGCAAGTTATCTAAAAACGGTGTTCCCATTTATGCATTGATTGTAAGCACAATTGTAGGTTGTCTCTCACTACTATCAGGTATTTATGCGGAAGATACAGTTTATTTATGGCTGCTTTCTATCGCTGGATTCGGAGCGATACTAGTTTGGGCATCTATTGCTTTATCAAATTTATTAGCTAGAAGGTCATACATGAAGCGGGGCGGGGATGTTAAGGACTTGAAATTTAAAACACCGCTGTATCCATTTGTACCACTTCTTGCGTTAGTATTAAATTTAACAGTAATCGTTGGCATGGCCTTTATTCCAGAACAAAGAATGGCATTGTATTGTGGTATTCCATTTATGATTGTTTGTTTACTGTTTTATCGTGCTACAAGAAATAAGGGAAATAATGTGGAGCATATTGAAAAGACAAATACAACGGAAGTAGAGAGTTTATAATAGTGATTAATTAGGAGACTGTAAAATTGTAAACAGTCTCTTTTTTTGTGAAAATAAAGCTGGAAACATACTATGTATGCAAAGGGGAGTTAGCGATGAATCCAGAAGTTTCGCAGTTGTTAAAACAAATAGATTCAAGGAAAGAGGAATTGTTGGAACTTACAAAAACATTAATTCGTTTTGAAACACCAGCACCGCCAGCGAGAAATACAAATGAAGCGCAAGAATTTGTTGCAGAGTTTTTAAGCAAACGAAATTTTAGTATTGATAAATGGGATGTATATCCGAATGATCCGAATGTTGTTGGGGTAAAAAAAGGGATAAAAAGTGACTCATATAAAAGTCTTATTATTAATGGACATATGGATGTAGCCGAAGTGTCAGCAGATGAGGCGTGGGAAACAAATCCATTTGATCCATTTATAAAAGATGGCTGGTTAGTTGGACGTGGCGCAGCAGATATGAAAGGTGGGCTGGCTGGAGCGCTATTTGCCATTCAACTTTTACAAGAAGCTGGTATTGAATTACCTGGAGATTTAACTTTTCAATCGGTAATTGGAGAAGAAGTTGGAGAAGCAGGTACACTTCAATGCTGCAAAAGGGGTTACGATGCTGATTTTGCAGTAGTAGTGGATACGAGCGATTTACATATGCAAGGACAAGGCGGTGTCATTACTGGATGGATTACAGTGAAAAGTCCGCAAACGTTTCATGATGCAACGCGCAGACAAATGATCCATGCTGGAGGACGTCTATTTGGAGCGAGTGCGATTGAAAAAATGATGAAAATTGTACAAAGCTTACAAGAATTAGAGCGCCACTGGGCAGTTATGAAAACATATGAAGGCTATCCATCTGGAACAACAACAATTAATCCAGCTGTTATTGAGGGAGGAAGGCATGCGGCGTTTATTGCGGATGAGTGCCGATTGTGGATAACAGTGCACTTCTATCCGAATGAAACACATGAACAAATAATAAACGAAATTGAAGAGTATATTGGAAAGGTGGCAGCTGCCGATCCATGGTTAAGTGAAAATCCGCCACAATTTAAGTGGGGCGGAGAATCAATGATTGTAGATCGTGGTGAAATTTTCCCTTCATTAGAAGTAGATAGTGAACATAAAGCTGTAAAAAAACTTAGCTCAGTACACGAGTCTATTCTATCAAAAAATGCAATTTTAGATATGTCTGCAACGGTAACTGATGGCGGTTGGTTTAGTGAGTTTCATATTCCAGCGATTATATATGGACCAGGTACATTAGAAGAAGCACATTCTGTAAATGAGAAAGTTGAAGTTGAACAGTTAATTGAATTTACAAAAGTGATAACAGCATTTATATATGAATGGTGCCACACGAAAAAATAGAGTTGTATAGTAAAATCGTACGAGTATGTATACTTGTACGATTTTCTAGTGAACTATTTCAGAGTTGAATATAAACAACTGAAATAGTTCTTTATTTTGCTATGTCTTTCGTTTCATTTCAAGTAATTTCTCTTTTGCTAATTCAACGGCAATCGCATCATCTAAATAGCCAATTGGAAAGAGATAGTCGGGAATAATATCTGTCGATAAAATGAAATAAAGTAATGCGCTCCCAAGAACTGCACGTTCTTCCTTTGAAATGGTTTCATTGCAAAATTGTTGATACATATCTGTTAATTGTTCAATAAAAGGACCAGCACTATCAATTTGCTCTAATTTGCTTGCGAAACTGTCACGAATACGTTTTTCGCCTTCTGTTGTCTGGGCATAGCGTTCGTAATTTTCGAGTTCTTGTTTTACGCGAGTTGTAGTGTAATCGAAATCGAATAAGTTAGAGGATTGTAAAGTTTGCTGAATGGTATCAAGAGATGTGTACATATCCGTTTTTTCTTTATTTATGTGAGGAGAATCAGGGTACATTTCATCAAATAACAATTGGGGTGGAACTTGAAGACATTCTGCAAATTTTTGTAGATGTTTTTGTTTTGGCGGTTGTTTGCCATTAATAATTCTTGAGACTGTTGCAGGATCAATATTTGTAAGTATTCCTAGTTGGCGCATAGACAGGGCGCGTTCTTTTAAAAGTTTTTTTATTAATTTACCAAGCCGATCATTCGGGTTTTCATTAGCCATAGTGTAGGCACTCCTTTTTTCGTGTTGAAAAAATGTTGAGCATTTATTACAAGTATATGAAACAGACAGGCACAGTTGCTCAACATTTTCATAATATGCATTGAAAAGTGAGAAAAAGGGGTGACTATTTATGAGTACGGCAGGCTTATTTTCAATTTTTTTAATCGGGATCGCTTCTAATTTAGATAATGCAGGTGTTGGAATTGCGTATGGCATTCGTAAAATTCGTATTTCGTGGTTTAACAATTTTATCATCGCATTCTTTGGGTTTTTATTTACTTTACTAGCTGGATTTTTTGGGAACTGGATTGCGTTATTTATTTCAGAGTTTACAGCAAACCTGATTGGAGCAATCGTTTTAGGGATAATCGGGGTGTTTATTTTATGTCAGCCTTTTTTGAGTCAAAAAAATACTGCAGGTTCTAAAGATGATAATATACTTATGGGAATTTTACGTGATCCAGAAAAAGCAGATTTTGATGGCTCTAAAACAATTAGTTTTTCTGAAGCACTTGTTTTAGGAGTTGCATTATCTATTAATAATATTGCAGGTGGGTTTGATGCAGGGGTAACAAATTTAAATCTTTGGCTTACAGCGACTATTTCTGGGGTGTTTAGTTTTATTTGCATAAGCGGTTTTGCGTATGTAGGAAAACGATATTTAGCAGCATACTTAGGGAAATGGGCTACGGTTATTGCAGGAGTGTTATTAATACTTATTGGGATTGATCAGTTGTTGTGAAAATAGAAAAGCAATGTTCGAGCATTTCCTCGGAAATACTTGAATAAGTTGCATATATCGACATCGGATATTTACTTCTTAATAAATAAAAAGCACCTACATACTACATAGGTGCTTTTTAGCGTATGTCTTCAATTAATTGTTCTGATTCTTCATGCATACTGTATTCACTTAACACTTGGATGCAAAGCCACTTTAATTCCTCAATCGTGTGCTCAAGTTCTTCAGGAAGCACATGATGAATGTCTTCAAGTCCCATCCCGAAATGAATAAGTTCAAGTACTTGATCATCGATGTTCCGATCCATTAATAATTCAAGTACTTCTAAATTGAATATGTATCGGTGAGCTTCGTCGAGTGAAACAACTTTTAACTTCAAGCTTTCTACAATACTCAATATAAAAAGAAGGATTGTTTTTTCAAGAACAGGTTGTTTTCCCATTTGAAATATTAGTTTCATCTTTCACACCTCCACATATAGCGCTAGGTTGTACTATATTATTCAGGAGGGGGGAACAAATATGCATGATATAGAGAAACTTTCAGCACTGTTTTTGTAAGAGGATTGATAACTGACAAAAGTGAGGTTTTGGTGAAATAAAAAATCCTGCTAGTATAGCAGGATAACTCGCGATTAAAAAATACTCCAGCCTTCTTGAGCAGAAAGAAGTTCAAGAATTTTAAAACCAGCAATACTATTTCCGTTTGCATCTAAAGCCGGTCCGAAAATGCCGATTCCCATATCGCCTTTTACGCAGCCGAAAATACCACCCGCTACACCACTTTTTGCAGGGATACCAACACGAATTGCAAATTCACCAGATTCGTTATACATACCACATGTGACCATAAATGTTTTGCAAATTTTTGTAATATGTTTAGGGATAATTTGTTTTTTCTTATATGGATCATATCCATCCATTGCAAAAATTAAGCCGATACGTGCTAAATCGATGCAGTTTATTTCAACTGCGCATTGACGAGTATATAAATCCATAAGTTCTTCAATATCACAATCGATAATACCGTTTTGTTTCATATAATAGCAAAGCGAACGATTTAGATAAGCTGTCTCTAATTCTGAATCGGCAACTTTAGAGGAATAATTAATAGTAGGGTTATCTGTTATTTCACGTACAAAATGAAGAATACGTTCCATTTTTTCCTCGTTATCTTTTCCTGCTAACATGCTTGTAATAGCTAATGCTCCTGCATTAATCATTGGATTAAGGGGTTTGGACGGACTTGTCGTTTCTAATTTAATAATAGAATTAAATGGGTCACCCGTTGGTTCCATTCCAACTTTAGAAAATACATATTCTTCACCACGGTCTAAAAGGGCAAGGGCAAGTGTAATTACTTTAGAAATACTTTGAAGAGTAAATAGTGTTTGTGAGTTGCCAGCATGGATATATTCTGTTTCTTTATGGAAAATGGCAATCCCTAAATCGTCTGGATTTGCATTTCCTAGTTCGGGGATATAAGTAGCAAGTTTTCCTTTTTTCGTATATGGTTTTACTTGTTCTAACAACTGTTGTAAGTTGTTTGTTTCAATGCACTGCATAGTACCAACGCTCCTATTTTGAATTAACTAAGTTTACTTTTCCCGATATGCTCGGAAATAAATAATAACATGAAAAAGTGGAATGATAAAACGAAAGTTCAATGTGCTATAATAGGTCTTTCGTTTCGAGTATTCTGTATTTTAAAAAGGAGAATTTCCCTTTTATATAATAGTTTGGAAATAGGAGATTTATCCATAAAAAATTCAAAAATAAAAACTACACATCTATACAACTATATGTTATTATGGTTATGTAAATAGAAAGCGTTTTCTAAGGCGTACTTATAATGATAACGATTTCATAAATTTGATAGGGGGAATTAAAATGTTGCAGTTTTTACAACGTATTGGTAAAGCGTTAATGCTTCCAATCGCCGTACTACCAGCAGCAGGATTATTGCTTCGTTTAGGGCAACCAGATGTATTTGATATTCCTGTTATGGCACAGGCCGGTGCAGCAGTTTTTGATAATTTAGCACTCATTTTTGCAATTGGTATTGCAATCGGTCTTTCAGTTGATGGTAGTGGTGCAGCAGGTCTTGCAGGTGCAATTGGTTATCTAGTTATGAAAAACAGTATTGATGCACTTAGTAAGGGATATTCTACTGTAGAATTACAAGATAAATTAGGCAAAGTCCAAGATTTAATAGGTAATAGCGCTAATGTAGATCCATCTAAGCTTGCAGATACAATGACACAAGTATCTAAGGCAGCCGAATTATCGACTAAAGTGGATATGAAAGTTTTAGGTGGTATCATTGTCGGTGTTATAGCGGGACTTCTTTATAATAAATTCCATAAGATTAAACTTCCAGAATGGTTAGGGTTCTTTGCTGGAAAACGTTTCGTCCCAATTGTTACATCGGTTGTGATGTTACTATTAGGAATTCTATTCGCACAAATTTGGCCAGCAATTCAAAATGCTATCGATGCATTAGCTCATGGAATTGTTAATCTAGGGGCAGTTGGTTCAGGTCTATTTGGTTTATTAAACCGTCTATTAATTCCAATCGGTTTACATCACGTAATGAACACATACTTCTGGTTCGTACTTGGTGACTTTACAAATGCAGCAGGTAATGTTGTAAATGGTGATATTGCTCGCTTCCTTGCAGGAGATAAAACAGCGGGTATGTTTATGACTGGTTTCTTCCCAGTTATGATGTTCGGTTTACCAGCAGCATGTTTCGCAATGATTGCGGCTGCTAAACCAGAAAAACGTAAAATGGTTACAGGTATGTTAGGTGGTCTAGCATTAACTTCATTCTTAACTGGTATTACAGAACCAATTGAATTCTCATTCATGTTCTTATCACCAGTATTATATGGTATTCATGCTGTATTAACAGGTCTGTCTCTATTCATTACAACAACACTTGGCATTCACGATGGTTTCACATTTAGTGCCGGTGCAATCGATTACTTCTTAAACTTCGGTATTGCAACAAAACCAGTATTACTTGCGGGAGTCGGTTTAATTTACGCAGTAATTTATTTCGTTGTATTCTACTTCTTAATTAAGAAGTTCGATTTAAAAACTCCTGGTCGTGAAGACGAAGAGGAAGTAGCTGAAGGTGAAGAAGCTCCAGTTGCAGGTTCAATTGGTGAAACTTACGTAGCGGCTTTAGGTGGAAAAGAAAACTTAACAGTTATTGATAACTGTGCAACACGTCTACGCTTACAAGTAAAAGATGCTGGTCAAGTAAATGAAGCAGCATTAAAACGTGCTGGTGCAAAAGGTGTTATGAAATTAAGTAATACAAGTGTACAAGTTATTGTAGGTACAAATGTTGAATCTGTTGCCGATGATATGAAAAAACACGTATAAATAATGAGATAAGAGGATGTCCAAAAAGATTGATAACATCAATTTTTTAGAGGATATCCTCTTTTTTTTGTTAACAATTTAACGGGAATCTTACTTTTGTAAATTTTCTTTTTCTTTTTTGTATATATAGGTTGGTAATATGTGCAGTGCGTGATAAAGTAGGGATGATATAGAATGGTTTATCCATAATCTACTAAAAAAAATCTTTAGTAGAGGAATTAAATTATTGGTGAGTAAGGGGAAAAAAGCAATTATGGATCAGGAAAAAAATAATGCGAATGGGAAAGCACGTCGGCCGATTGTATACATAAAAAGAACAATCATTCTCGTCTTACTATTATCACTTGTATATTTTATGTATACAAAAATTGTTGCGCATAATAAGAAAGAAGAAACTTTAAAAGCGGCAGCAGAAATGAAGAAACAAGAAGAGCTAAAAAAGAAAGAAGAAAAAAAGAAACAAGAAGTACAGAAGCAAAAACAAAAAGAGCAGGAAGAACAAGTGAAGCAAGCGCAAGCTGCGGAACAGCCTGCTGAAGGACCACCTCAAGAAATTAATGAAAACGCTCAATTGGACCAGTATTTACAAAACACAGGATTTAGCGGGACAGCTGTTATTGTGAAGAACGGAAAAGTTCTTCTGAATAAAGGGTACGGTATGGCAAATAAAGAGCAGCAAGTACCGAATAATTCAGAGACGACTTTTTATATTGGTTCTATTTCAAAGGCGTTTGTAGCAACTGCTATTATGCAATTGAAAGATCAAAATAAATTACAAGTAGAAGATACTGTTGCAAAGTATATTCCAGATTTTCCACAAGGTAATAGTATTCAGCTAAAACATCTATTAACACATACATCAGGGATTCCAGAATATGAGCAAGGAAAAGAAGATATTTCTCATGAAGAACTGATCAAAAGGATAGGAAATCAAAAGCGTATTGGTGGTCCAGGAGAGAAGTGGAAGTATTCCGATTCGAACTACTCTATACTTGCATACATTGCCGAGAAGGTAAGTGGACAGTCGCTTGAAGAATATATTAAACAACATATTTTTGCTACTGCCGGTATGAAACATTCTGGTTTTGGCACAGCGTTAGAACAAACAAGATTCCCATCAACGGGTTATAAAATAGTAAATAATAATATGACAACACCTAATATTCCGAGCATGTCGCAACTATATGGTTGTGGTGATATATATACGAGTGCACATGATTTATATTTATTTAACGAAGCGTTATACTCTGGAAAGTTAATTTCAAAAGCGAGTTACGATCAAATGTTTACAGCTGTGAAAAAGGATTACGGATTTGGCTGGTACGTAGACCCAGGAAGCTATTCGAATCACGGTGTAATGCCAGGTTGGAATTGTTTAAATGGATTTAGTAAAAATGGTAGTGTGTATGTTGTTTTATTATCTAACATTCAAAACAACATTAAATCATTTGGTAAAGTGAATAATGACATTTATACGATGTTGCGAAATATTGAAGTGTAAAAAACTATCCTTTTGGATAGTTTTTTTTTGCCCTGAAACAAATATTTCTTTTAGAAAATGTATGCCTTACCTATCACAAAAATATCTATTTTGTATACATTAAGATGTATGGATGTAAAATTTTATAATCTAAAAATAATAGGAGGAGAAGTGTATGTGTCTGTTCAGAAAATATTGGCATAAATTATCAAGATTGTTTAATAGACAATTAGGCTATTTTTTAGATGATAAATTATTGCCCGCTGTGGAACGACTTTTATTTTCGCAAAACTTTGCAAGGTTTATTCAAAGAAACTCTAAGCAAGCTACGGAAGAATTTATAAAATCAAGTCAATTTCAATCTATTATTTGTAACATTTTAAAAGAATGCAATACATCACCTTTTAAAGAAATTGCAAAGCAGTATTTAGGTAAAAACGTAGAAATTACGGTGACTGTTGGACAATTAACAGGCGTTATTGTAGCAGTCGGTGATGATTTCTTAACATTGCAAGAAGGAATAGGAACTGAAGTTTTATTACCATTTACAAGCATTATATCAATTAAAGAAGTGTAAGAAAGGAGAGTTATATATGTTATTTACTGATGAATTACGTAACCATGTTGGTGAATTAGTGCAAGTTGTGACAGCTGTAGAAATTGTTACAGGCATTCTTTTATCTGTGACAGATGGGGCGGTAAGTGTTCGTACTTCTCCTTCTTATGGACCACCGGAAGATGTAATTGTGCGTACTCCTATTATTGCTTATGTTCGCTTGGAAGGGTAAGCGTGATACAAGTATGAGAGTATCAGTTGTTATTCCAGCGCACAATGAAGCGAGTACTTTATCACAAGTTTTAGTAGAAGTGGAGAAGCTCAAGCCTTACGAAATTATTGTAGTAGATAATGGCTCGACAGATGGAACGAAAGACATAGCGTTACAACATCATTGTCACGTGATTTATTATAAACATTCTCTTGGCAATGATGTTGGACGGGCTATTGGAGCTAGAGAAGCAAAAGGTGAAATTGTTTTGTTTTTAGATGGTGATATTGTTATTGATAGTAAAGAGTTACAACGTTTCGTGAAAGGAATTCGACAAGGGCATCAAATTGTTGTGAATAATTTAACATGGTCGGTTTATTTAAAGATGAGACCACATTATACGACAGTTGGAAAGTTCATGTTGAATCGCTATTTGAATAAAAAAGAGCTTGTTGTTGGATCTTTAATCGCAATTCCACACGCAATGAGTAGGGAAGTTATTCAGAAATTTGGTTGGTGGAATTTAGCAGATCCAGCACTATTTCAAGCGATAGCGATGTCTAGAGGAGTAGATATTGTTGATACGGCTTCGGTCGATGTAATTCACACAAATAAGGTTCGTCCTGTGCATACAGGAACATCACCTGGTTCTCCTTATCCGAAAGCGACTAGCCGTATTATGGGTGATCATTTACGTGCTTTGCAATATGTAATCGAAACATATGGTAAACGCGGCGGTTTTTCGGAGGGAAACAGGGATAGGGAGTTTATAGGGAACTATAAACCAGTTGTATTAAAGAAGGAAAAAGCGAAATATAGTGCGATTATACCAGTGTCAGAAGAAAAAATGACGATAAGATCTGTTATACAAGAAGTGAAAAAAGCAGGGGTAGATGAAATTATTGTTGTCGCGAATGGAGCAGATTTTGAGACTGTTAAACAGGCAAAGCTAGAGAATGTTATTGTTGTTGAATTCGGGGAGGCGCTTGGACATAATGTAGCACGAGCGATAGGTGCCATGCATGCTACGGCAGATATTTGTTTATTCGTTGATGGTGATTTTGTTATTCCAGCAAAAAAACTCACTCCATTTTTGCAAGCTGTTGAAGATGGAAGTGACGTGGTTTTAAATGATTTACAATGCTTATTAGATATGTTTCATCCTGCAGATCCAATTAGTATGGGGAAATATTTTGTGAATTTAGTAGCGAAAAGACCGGATTTATGGAATAACTCATTAACGGCAGTACCACATGCTATGCATAAAAGGGTAATAGAGAAAATAGGATATGACTCGCTTGTTATTCCGCCATTAGCTCAAATGAAAGCTATTTTGGAGGTTTTTTCTATTACAGCAGTAGAATTTGTAGATGTTATAAAAACCAATCGGGTACGCCCGGAGCAACATGGATTTGTAAATGGACGTATTCCGGCATTTGACCGTATTTTCGGTGATCAACTTGAGGCGATTGCTTATCTATTACAATATACAGACGAACGTGGGAGTTTTACAGATGGAGATCGCGATAGAGACACTATTCAACAATTGAGAAAGGAAGAAAAGAATACAGATGAATGCTAGTAGTAAAGTAGCTATTATTGGATTAGGGTATGTTGGTCTTCCTTTAGCAGTCCATTTTGCAGAAAGAGGACATACCGTACTTGGATTAGATAAAGATACTAGAAAAATAGAATCGATTAAAAAAGGAGAAAGTTATATTCCAGATGTTTCTTCTAAAGTGTTGCAAAGTTTATTGACTAAAAATAAATTAATAGTAAATACACCAGATAAAGGTATTACTGATTTCCAAAATAATGATTATGTTATTGTTACTGTTCCAACTCCAATTAATGAACGAAGAGAACCAGATTTAAGTGCCCTCATTTCAGCTTCGCATTATATACAACAAAATCTCCAAAAAGGACAAACCTTCATTTTTGAAAGTTCCACATATCCAGGCACACTTGAGGAAGTTATTATTCCTATTATTTCTCAAGCTGGCCAAAAGGTAGGAGAAGATTTCTATATCGGATATTCTCCTGAGAGAATTGATCCAGCAAATAGCCAATATTCAGTTCAATCTATTCCAAAAGTTATTAGTGGACAAACAGAAAAGTGTAAACAAAAAGTACAGGATTTATATAGTACCATTTTTGACGTAGTTGTACCTGTTAGTTCGCCGAAAGTAGCAGAGATGTGTAAGCTATTTGAAAATATTCAGCGCTTAGTTAACATCTCTTTAGTAAATGAGTTAAACACATTATGTGAAAGTTTAGGGATTGATTTTTATGAGGCCATTGAAGCGGCATCTACAAAACCGTTTGGATTTACTCCGTATTGGCCAGGACCAGGGATAGGGGGGCACTGTATTCCCGTAGACCCTTTATATTTTCAATGGAGAATAAAAAAGAATGGGGCAATTAGTCAATTAATTGAGGCGGCACATGTAATTAATGAAGAAATGCCAGAGAAAATAGTCCGGAAAGTAAAGGGCATGGTACAATCACCCGGACTAGTTTTAATTGTAGGAATCGCATATAAGAAAGATGTAAATGATTTGAGAGAATCACCGGCTTTGCCAATTATTCAATTACTAATAAAAGAAGGATACGAGATAAAATACCATGATTCATATATTTCTTCCGCGGAAATTGGAGATAAGGTGTATCAATCTGTTGCTTTGGATGAACAAACATTTAAAGAGGCAGGTTGTATTTTAATTTTAACTGACCACTCTAATATCGATTGGAAGCTTTTTAAAGGAATGAACCGAGTAATAGATACACGGGGAATTATAAAGAAGGTGAGTGTATGAGTAAGAAATGTTTAATTACAGGTGGGGCCGGATTTATTGGATCTCATTTAGCTGAAGAGTTGGTGAGAAGGGGTTATGAAGTCACGATTGTGGATAACTTCTATAAAGGGAAAAATAAGTATCATAATGAGCTAATGAAAGAGATTCGGGTTATTCCAATAAGTGTTTTAGACAAAAACTCTATTTATGAATTAGTAAATCAACATGATGTAGTGTTTCATTTAGCAGCAATTTTAGGTGTTAAAACGACAATGGAAAAAAGTATAGAGCTCATTGAAACGAATTTTGATGGAACGAGAAACATTTTACAAGCAGCATTAAAAGGAAAGAAGAAAGTAGTTTTTGCATCTACTTCAGAAGTATATGGTAAAGGCAAACCGCCTTTCGCTGAAGAAGGAGATCGATTGTACGGGGCAACTTCTAAAATTCGTTGGAGTTATGCAGTTTGTAAAACGTTAGAAGAAACATTATGTTTAGGATACGCATTAGAAGGCTTACCTGTAACGATTGTTCGTTATTTTAATATTTATGGTCCAAGAGCGAAAGATGGTCCATATGCAGGGGTAATCCCACGATTTATCCGTGCAGCTTTGCAAGGAGAAGACATTCTCGTATATGGAGATGGAAAGCAGACACGTTGCTTTACGTATGTGAGTGATGCGGTAGAAGCAACAATTCGGGCAATGGATGAGAAGGTAAATGGTGAGATTATTAATATAGGTTCTGAGAATGAACAGAGTATAAAAGAAGTAGCAGAAACAATTAAAAAACTAACGAAATCTTCTTCGAAAATTGTACAAGTTCCTTTTGAGGAAGTATATCCACATGGCTTTGAAGAAATTCCAAATAGAAGGCCGAACGTAACGAAGTTAAGAGAACTTGTTCAATTTCAAGCGACAGTAACGTGGGAACAAGGATTGAAAGAAACTATTAAATGGTTTCGTGAAGAAAACAATGGCTAAGTCGCTATCAGTTATTATTCCTGCAAGTAATGAAGTAGATACGATTTCAGACGTTATTCAATCGGTAAAACCGTTAAATCCAGTAGAGATTATTGTAATAGCAAATGGTTGTAACGATGGTACAGAAGAGGTTGCTGATCGGTTAGGATGTAAAATAATTAGGCATAAAGAACTATTAGGAAACGATGTTGGGCGTGCAGTTGGCGCAAAACATGCAATAGGTGATGTATTACTATTTATAGATGGGGACTTTGCTATTCCAACTTCAAAATTACAATTATTTCTTAATCCAATTTTACATGATCAGACTGACATCGTTTTAAATAATTTGGACGCATTATTTTTAAAGAATCAAAAACCACATTCTATTACAGTATGGCGCCAAATATTAAATGCAATGTTAGAGCGCGAAGAATTAAAAATAGATTCTTTATTATCTGTACCTCATGCGTTGACGAAAGAAGTCGTCCAAAGTATTGGATATGAATGTTTAGTTAATCCTATTGTAGCTCATTTACGTATAGCACAAAGTAAATGGAGAATTAGCCGTCATTGTGCTATTGATGTTATCACGCCAAATAAATTTCGACCGATTGAACATGCTGCATATGGCACGAGCCTTTCTCAATCTGAAAAACGAATGATAGGTGATCATATAGAAGCAGTTGCAGAACGAATAGTAAGTAGTGATACACGCGGAGGATATTATGATGGAAATAGGAAAAGGAATAGCGTCTATCATACTTTAAGTTTTGAAGATTTTTATCAAGGCTGGGGCGTTACATCCAATTTGTATAAAGGAAAGCAACTATCGGTTGTTATTCCTGTACAAAATGAAGAGAAAACAATTGGAAACGTTATAGAAGAGCTTCGTAAAATTGAACCTTTTGAAATCATCGTAGTCGTAAATGGTTCGTCAGATAAAACAGCAACGATTGCAAAAGACAAAGGCGCAACAACAATTGTATATAAAGAAGCCCTTGGAAACGATGTAGGGCGTTCACTTGGAACTTATTTTGCAAAAGGAGAAATTGTGTTATTTATAGATGGTGATTTTGTTATTCCAGCTAGTGAGTTATATCCTTTTACAAAAGCTATAGCAGATGGAAAGGACGTCGCATTAAATGATTTAAATCATTATTTAGATTTAAGAGTACCACTTCATCTTGTAACTGCATTTAAGTATGCACTAAATTTAGCTTGTGATAGAAAGGATTTAGGGGTAGGCTCACTTATTGCGGTACCTAATGCATTTAGCCACAAGTGTTTGAAAGCAATTGGATATAAATCTTTATTGTCACCTTGTGTAGCACAAGTGAAGGCTCTTCTTTCTGGATTTGAAATTGCATGTGTATGTCGTGTTGAGGTTGATAAGATGAACCGTATTCGTCCCAGTGAACATTTTGCAAAAATAGGTCATCCTCCAGCTGTACTTCGAATTATAGGTGATCATATAGAAGGACTAGAGCAAATAATTGCATTAACAGACAATCGTGGCGGATTCTATGATGGCAATAGAAAAAGAGATGTTTTATAGAAGTAACAAAAAAAGTGTACAACATGTGTACACTTTTTTGTTCTGTTATAAAAACTATAACAGATTAGGAGATAAGAGTATTACAGCTCTACAATGGGTATTGTTCTTATATTACAAAATAGGACTCGTATATAAGGATACCAAAAAAATACAATTAAGGAAAGGGTTAATTTTAAAGACTTTTAAATGAAGTTAACACTATATATATAGTAGTTTGCTCAACATTTCACAAACATGTCACAACTAATTCGTTCACTTTCGTAAAAAAGTAGTATTCTAAGTGTGTAAGCTGTTATATAAAAAATCTTAGTCCTGTACTAATCAAAAATGGAGGAGATTAGGATGACTCAAGTATTAGAAAATGTTAAAAACGCATGGGAAAACTTTAAAGGTGAAAAATGGAAAGCAGAGATTGATGTTCGCGATTTCATTTTAAATAATGTAAACGTTTTCGAAGGAGACGAATCTTTCTTAGCAGAAGCAACTGAAGCAACGAAACAACTTTGGGATCAAGTAATGGATTTAACAACAAAAGAACGTGAAAACGGTGGCGTTCTTGATATGGATACAAAAATTGTTTCTTCTATTACATCACATGACCCAGGATACTTAAATAAAGATATTGAAAAAGTAGTCGGTTTCCAGACTGATAAACCATTCAAACGTTCTTTACAACCATATGGTGGTATTCGTATGGCAGAACAAGCTTGTGAATCTTATGGATACGAAATGGATAAAGAACTTAGTCGTATTTTTAGAGATTGGAGAAAAACTCATAACCAAGGTGTATTTGATGCTTATACACCAGAAATGAGAAATGCACGTAAATCAGGTGTTATTACTGGTCTTCCAGATGCATACGGTCGTGGACGCATTATCGGTGACTATCGACGCGTAGCATTATATGGTATTGATCATTTAATTGAAGCGAAAAAAGCTGATTTGAATTTAACTGGTGGTGTAATGAGCGAAGATACAATGCGTTTACGCGAAGAGTTATCTGAGCAAATGCGTGCACTTCAAGAACTAAAACAAATGGCTGCTTCTCATGGTTTCGATATTTCTAAACCAGCAACAAATGCAAAAGAAGCATTCCAGTGGTTATACTTCGCATATCTTGCAGCGATTAAAGAGCAAAACGGAGCTGCAATGAGTCTTGGACGTACTTCTACATTCTTAGATATTTACATTGAAAGAGATTTAGCAAATGGTACTTTAACAGAAGAAGAAGTACAAGAAATTGTAGATCACTTCATTATGAAATTACGTCTTGTGAAATTCGCAAGAACACCTGATTATAATGAATTATTCTCTGGTGACCCAACTTGGGTAACTGAATCTATCGGTGGTATGGCATTAGATGGTCGTCCATTAGTAACAAAGAACTCATTCCGTTTCTTGCATACATTAGATAATTTAGGACCAGCTCCAGAACCGAATTTAACAGTTCTTTGGTCTAAACAATTACCAGAGAACTTTAAAAACTACTGTGCGAAAATGTCCATCAAAACATCAGCAATTCAATATGAAAATGATGACATTATGCGTGCTGATTACGGCGATGATTATGGAATTGCTTGTTGTGTATCTGCAATGAGAATCGGTAAACAAATGCAGTTCTTTGGAGCTCGTGCAAACTTAGCGAAAGCATTATTATATGCGATTAACGGTGGTAAAGATGAAAAATCAAAAGCACAAGTTGGTCCTGAGTACGCACCAATTACTTCTGAAGTATTAAATTATGAAGAAGTTATGCATAAGTTTGATATGACAATGGAATGGTTAGCGGGTCTATATTTAAATACATTAAATGTTATCCATTACATGCATGATAAATATAGCTATGAACGTATTGAAATGGCACTTCATGATACAAATGTTCTTCGTACAATGGCAACAGGTATCGCGGGTCTATCTGTAGTAGCAGACTCATTAAGTGCAATTAAATACGCACAAGTAAAACCAATCCGTGATGAAAATGGTATTGCGGTGGACTTCGAAATTGAAGGAGACTTCCCTAAATACGGTAACAATGATGATCGTGTAGATGAGATCGCTGTAAATCTCGTGAAAACATTTATGAATAAACTTCGTAAACATAAAACATATCGTAATTCCGTTCATACAATGTCAATTTTAACTATTACATCTAACGTTGTATACGGTAAGAAAACTGGTAACACTCCAGATGGACGCCGTACTGGAGAACCATTTGCACCAGGTGCAAATCCAATGCATGGACGTGATACAAAAGGTGCATTAGCTTCATTATTATCTGTAGCTAAATTACCATATGAAGATGCACAAGATGGTATTTCTAATACATTCTCTATCATTCCAAAAGCACTTGGTAAAGAAGATGATGTACAAGTACGTAACTTAGTATCTATGCTTGATGGCTATGCAGTAAAAGAAGGCCATCACTTAAATATTAACGTATTTAATCGTGAAACATTAATGGATGCAATGGAACATCCTGAGAAATATCCACAATTAACAATTCGCGTATCTGGTTACGCTGTAAACTTTATTAAATTAACTCGTGAACAACAAATTGATGTAATTAACCGTACAATGCATGAAAGCATGTAAATGAAAAAAGTATCCCTTCGCTTTTAATATATAGCGAAGGGAGGCTGTTTCAATAAAGGAGGAAGTAACATGGTAAAAGGAAGAATACATTCTGTAGAGTCTTGTGGTACTGTTGATGGCCCAGGGATTCGTTATGTCATATTTACACAAGGGTGTTTATTACGTTGTCAATATTGTCATAATGCGGATACGTGGGAAATCGGTAAAGGTAAAGAAATAACAGTTGAAGAAGTGATGCAGGATGTGACATGTTACCTTCCATTTATTGAAGCCTCCGGAGGCGGTATAACAGTTAGCGGTGGAGAACCATTATTACAGCTAGACTTTTTAATTGAGTTGTTTAAAAAGTGTAAAGAGGCTGGTATCCATACAACAATCGACTCTTCTGGTGGTTGTTATTCTGAGGAACCAGAATTCCAAAATAAGCTAGATATTTTAATGGATTATACAGATTTAGTTTTATTGGATTTGAAACATATTGATTCCAAAAAGCATCGTAAATTAACAGGGAAACCAAATGAACATATTTTACAATTTGCTCGTTATTTATCGGATAAGAATAAACCGATTTGGGTACGACACGTATTAGTTCCCGGTGTTACGGATAATGAAGAGGATCTACAAAAACTATCTAGCTTTATTCAAAGTCTGTCTAATGTTCAAAAAGTTGAAGTGTTACCATATCATAAGCTTGGTGTATATAAATGGGAGGCGCTTGGACACAAGTACCCACTCGCAAATGTAGAACCACCTACTGAGAAAAATGTAGAACATGCTAAACATATTTTACAAGCGGTCTAATCCAAATATTGGATTAGGCTTTTTGCTTTCTTTACAATAAAATCTAGAGTATATATTGATAAAAGAGTATACTGAAAGTAGAATATCCATAATTTTGTACGGAATAAGTGGAGAAATTTACATAATTGTAAAGGGAAATCAAAATAGTAAAAAGAATTAAGAAGTAAAAGAGTGAGTATCATGGAATAGAGAACATTTGTAAGTTATTGCGAAAGCTCTTATAGGAAAGTATAATGTAAAGATATGAGCACAGATAGGATTAAGGGGTCAATCTTATATGCTTTGCATATCCACGACAGGTACATAGCTGAAAAGGGAATTATTAGAATCTGTTTATGTAATTTTTAAGGAAAATGTTTTTCCTATTGTCGTATATGCAATATGGAGAAACAAAAAGCTAGGAGTGGATTTGTTTGATAAAAAACCCCAAGGTTTTAATATTAACTGCACATTACGGTAATGGTCATGTGCAAGTAGCAAAAACATTAGAACAAACATTTCGCCAAAAAGGAATTGAAGATGTTATTGTATGCGACTTGTTTGGAGAATCACATCCATTTATAACTGACATTACAAAATATCTATATTTAAAAAGTTATACAATAGGAAAAGAATTATATCGTTTGTTTTATTACGGGGTAGAAAAAATTTATGATAAGAAAATAGCATCTTGGTATGCGAACTTTGGAAGAAAACGTTTGAAAACACTGTTACAGGTGGAGAAACCAGATATTGTAATTAATACATTTCCAATTATCGCGGTACCAGAATTGAAGAAACAAACAGGGATTTCAATTCCTGTCTATAACGTATTAACGGATTTTTGCGTGCACAAAATATGGATTCATCGAGAAGTAGATCGTTATTTTGTTGCAACGGATCACGTGAAAGAATTGATGGTTGATATCGGTGTACCTGCGGAACAAATTGTTGAAACAGGAATTCCAATTCGGAGTAGTTTTGAGTTAAAGGTAAATTCAGACATCATATATAATAAATATCAGTTATGTAAGAATAAAAAGATTTTACTAATTGTAGCAGGTGCTCATGGGGTATTAGGAAATGTAAAAGAACTATGCCAATCATTTATGTCAGTGCCCAATTTACAAGTAGTTGTCGTTTGTGGAAAAAATGAAGCTTTAAAACAGGATTTATTAAGTTTACAGAAGCAAAATTCCGATGCATTAAAAGTGTTTGGGTATGTTGAAAATATTGATGAATTATTCCGTGTTACTTCTTGTATGATTACGAAGCCAGGCGGAATAACATTAAGTGAAGCAGCAGCGTTGCAAGTACCTGTCATTTTATATAAGCCTGTTCCAGGACAAGAAAATGAAAATGCGATGTACTTTGAAAAAAAAGGAGCAGCAGTTGTCATTCGCGATGATAGTGAGGTTTTTGCAAAAACAGAGGCATTATTACAAGATGATGTGAAGCTTCTTCAAATGAAAGAAGCAATGAAAAGCATCTATCTTCCAGAGCCAGCTGGTCATATTGTAGATGCAATTTTGGCAGAAAATCATGCAGAACCGCGCCATATACCTATTAAATCACCTGCTCTTGCACAATCTTTTACTTAATATGAAACCCTCTTTGTATATATAAAGAGGGTTCTTTATTATTTTCAAAGAAAATTTAGCCACTTATCCACAAAAGGATTGCGCTTTCATTAAACAGTAAAGTCGGAATATTAACAACTATATCCACATTGTCCACAATTTTTAGAAAAATATCCACAATTAAAACAGTCGATATATGCTTGAATATAGAAAGATATTAAATGTTTTCGAAAATTATTAACAATTCCATCAGTTTTGTGGATAAAGTTGTCCACAGCAAAAAGTACCCTAATGCATAAGGGTACTTTTTGCTTACTTCTATCAGTCGAGAAAATTATGTAATGAAAATGAATAATTAGGGGGGAAACTTCTAATTATTCATTTTCACTTTAAATGCTTTTCGAGCGATATCCTGCTGCACGATCTGCTTTTTGAAATTCGCGTTGATAGAGAACTTCTTGTGTACTAGATAATGTATTTTTTGCTTTATCACGTTTCTTTTTATCCATTACAAATCACCTCGTGTCTTAAAGTTACTATTTATCGTTTCCAAAGACATGAGGGAATATACGCATATGGAAAAATGTTAATGATTGATTATCATTTCAGAAAATTTAGATTATGCTTCTTTTAATTGATGAGCATCTTGGAAGGTTGTATCTCGCATTGTAGCAAGTGTGTATTGATCTTTTGGAATTTCATATAAGTTATAGACTTCTTCGTTTGCGTTAATTTCATCATATACGGCTTTTCTTGTTTCATTTGCTAGATTTACATATTGCAGTTTTTCTGCAGCTTTAATAGAACGAATATTTATTTTACGAATACGCATGAAGATTGTTTCAATATCTAATTCATAGAAAAGTTCACTAAAAAATGAATCTTTCGCTAATTTATTATAGCCTTTTCCATGATATGGTTTGCCAAGCCATGTCCCGAGAAATCCAGCTTTTTCTTGCACATCAAATAAAGTAATTGTTCCGATAGGGTTACCCCATTCATCTAAAATTGTGCGTGAAATTAATTCACCACGCTCTTCAGCTTCAATCGTTTGTTTCGTTAAGAATAAATATTCTTCATAAGAATAAGCCTTTTGACGCACAAAAGGGAAGACAGCTGGGTCCACCATTAACTCGTATAGAACGTGGCTGTCGTGTAAGTCGCGTTTTTTCAACATACTAACTCCTCCTCACACGAGGGTAGCATGACGAAAAAACACCCCACCCTCGAAATTTTTATATCAATCTTTAAAAAATTTCGGGGTGGGAATCGAACCCACTAGAACCAGTTTCTAACGCTGGTGGCGCACCATTTGCCTTCCCCATTCATCAATTTGAAAATGATAATCACGACACAAATTGATTATGGTTTCATTCAGTTTATAATCGTATAATACTTTATCTAGTCAAAAAAATAAACTAGTTTTTTTTATTTTTTTTGTAAATTATTTTTCCATCAATCATAGTTAGTACAGGCTTGGCTAAATAATGGAAAGGATGATGAGTCCATAACACGAGATCGGCGTCTTTTCCAACCTCGATGCTTCCAATTCTATCCTCTAAACGCAAATTTCGCGCTGGGAATATGGTGATTCCTTCTAGTGCTGTTTTCTCGTCTAATCCTTCTCTTACTGCGACAGCAGCACAAATATTTAAATATTGAATGGGTGTATAAGGATGGTCTGTTGTTATAGAAACTTCCACACCATTTTTGGATAATATATGGTAAGTATCCCATGTCTTGTTTTTTAGTTCGATTTTAGAACGGCGTGTCAGAGTGGGACCAACTGAAACCTTCAAATTGTGTTTCGAAAGCTCTTCAACAAGAAAGTGTCCTTCTGTACAATGTTCAATACGTAGATCGAGGTTGAATTCCGTTGCAAAGCGTAGCGCAGAACTAATATCATCTGCTCTGTGAGCGTGGATACGTACGGGTATTTCACGACGTAATGCTTTTAAAATAGGAAGCATTCGAAAATCAGCTTCGTGCCCGTAGTGTTGTGCTTCATAGAATGATTCCCGAAGTAACCCCATAATCCCCATACGTGTTATGGATTCTTTTGTTCCATTACTATGGACTTTTTTAGGGTTTTCTCCAAAGGCAATCTTTAAACCAGCAGGTTCTTGAATAATCATATGATCAATACAAGTTCCAGCTGTTTTTATTACACAAGTAGTACCCCCGATAATATTTTGACTGCCAGGCATAACGTGAACGGTTGTAATTCCATTTTGTACAGCGTCTTGAAAGGCGATATCGAGAGGATGGATTCCATCTAAAGAACGAATATGTGGTGTTGAAACTTCAGATGTTTCATTGGCATCATTTCCAGCCCAACCAGTACCTTCATCATAGAGACCAAGGTGAGTATGGACATCAATAAAGCCAGGTAAGAGATGGAGTGCTCGTGCATCAATAACGGTCATATCTTGAGTAGGTTGAATAAAAGGTTTGACCTCGGTAATTCGCTCTCCTGTAACGAGTACATCGCCTTGAAACTTTGGAGATGTAATAGGGTATACAATGGCTTGTTTGAGCAATATTTTCATAGGTACCTCATTTCTGTTACTTTATAATGCTAATGGAAGTTAAGGGAAAGTAACTGAAAGGTTATTTGTATGGTAATGCTTCGGATCCTAGAAAATGAAAGTTTTAAAAGGGCCCATGTAAAATTGTGTTTTAGAAGTACTACATTGTATGCGAAAGTATATTTTGTAATGCATGGTCTATTGCCGGAAATGTGTATTGGTATCCATGTTTAATTGCTTTACTAGGTAATACGTGTTGCCCTTCTAGTACAAGTATGCTCATCTCACCTAATAAGGCGTGAAGCATAAATGAAGGGACAGGCAGCCAATGTGGTTTTCTCGTTGCAGCAGCGATGGTCTTTCCAAATTCCTTCATTCTTATAGGTGTTGGTGCTGTCATATTAAGAGGGCCATCAATTTCTTTTTTGTGTATGATGAAATCCATCATACGAACGACATCGTCTATATGAATCCATGATAACCATTGCTTCCCAGAACCAATGGTGCCGCCGATATAGAATTGATAGGGAAGTAACATTTTTGGCAAGGCTCCGCCATCTGCACCTAATACAACTCCAAATCTTGTGTAAATTGTTCTTATTCCGAGAGAAAATGCTTTAGCTGCTTCTTGCTCCCATAAAAATACTGTTTCTGCTAAAAAGTCATTTCCGGGAGTTTCTTGTTGCTCAGTAAAAGACTCTATTTCAGATGTTCCGTAGTATCCAATAGCACTTGCATTAATAAATGTATGTGGTTTTGTATGGAGTGCCTGTAATTGTTTAATGATTCCTTTTGTTGTTTGAATTCTACTGTTTAAAATGGCTTTCTTTTGTTTCTTTGTCCATCTACTATTAATAGACTCTCCGGCTAGATTAATAACGACATCAATAGAAGAGAGGGGGAAGGTTTGTAAATCTGGTGTCCATTGAACATACTGAAGGTTAGGAGCGGAAGTTTTAGTAGTTTTTTTTCGTGTGAGGATGTAAACAGTATATCCTTTTTGAACAAAAAAAGTAGAAAGATATTTACCGATAAAGCCTGTACCACCAGAAATTGCGATTTTCACAAGTATTTCCTCCTCATTATATATATTCTTGAAAAGAAAAAATGTTCCTCGACTATGTTAAAATAATAGTGAGGTGAGAGTATGGCTGTCATTACAAAAATAGAAGTACAAAAACGATCGAAAGAACGATTTAATATTTATATTGATAAAGGTCAAGGCGAAGAGTACGGGTTTAGTGTGGATCAAGTAATCTTAATGAAACATGGATTACAAAAAGGCTTAGAAATTGATGAAATAGAGTTAGGAAATATTTTGTACAATGAAGAGGTACAAAAAGCATATTTACAAGCAATCTCCTATTTATCCTATCAAATGAGAACAAAACAAGAAATAGAAGATTTTTTACGAAAAAAAGTAGTGGGACAGGCCATCATCTCTGAAGTCGTTTCGAAATTATTACATGACCGATATATTAATGATAAAGAGTACGCTGTTTTATATACGCGAACGCAAAGTAATGTGAATCGAAAAGGTCCAACTGTTATTAAAAGAGAGTTGTTAAATAAAGGTGTTCAAGATTTAATTATTATGCATAGTTTACAAGAATATCCGAAGGAAAAGCAAATTGAGAATGCCTTGTTTCTCATAGAAAAGAAGAAAAAATCTTATCAAAAGCATTCTTTTTTACAAATGAAGCTAAAGTTAGATGAGATGCTTGTTCGAAAAGGATATTCTAGAGAAGTAATTCAAATTTGTTTGGAAGAATTGAAAGACGAAAGAGATGACGAAAAGCAACAAGAAGCGTTACACTATCATGGGAATAAATATTATGAGAAATATAAGAAGCATGATGGATGGACATTTGAAAACAAGATGAAACAAGCGTTATATCGAAAAGGATTCTCTATCGATGAGATAGAGATATTTTTACAAATGAAACGTGAAGAGGGATGAGGGGAATAATGAGATGAATATGCCAAAACGCTATAGTGAAATGACACCACATGAGCTTAGAGAAGAAATTGGAGATTTGAAGGAGCAAGCAATAAAGGCTGAGCAGCTTGGAATTGTAAATGAGTTCGATGTATTAATGAGAAAGATGGCAATGGCTCGCGCCTATATGACGGATATAAACAAATTTCATATTGGTGAAACATATGAATTAATAGAAGAACCTGGTGTATTATTTAAAATTACGTACTTCAATGGGGTATTTGCTTGGGGTTATAAGCAAAATGATAATGAAGAGATTGGCATACCAATTTCCTTATTGCAAGAAAAATAAAAACCAGAGAGTAAATATCTCTCTGGTTTTCATCTTTGGTAGGCGTTAAAGGAGATAGGAGATTCTAAAATTGGCGTTTTTTACATTCGTTGGCCAATATAATGAGAGACTGGGTTTGTTGCGTCTGTCCGTTAACTTGCGCTTTCGCATGTTTCGGACGAGTCCACGTATGGTTAAATAATTCAGAACGACTATCTAAACGATCACGGTAGCTCATCTTTATCACCTCGTGTAGGAAGTTAATTTTTTAGGTTGTATCTGTATTACTCTTCCTGCTGATTTGCAGCACGCATACGTTCTTGTGGGTGCGTGTTAATTGTGCCGTTAGGTCGCTTCGAAGCGAAGCGTGATTTCGCTTTCGGCTGACCGTCGATTTTGCTGTTGTTTTTTGACTCAGACCAAAATTCGGCTTGTTTACCCATTGCGAACGCCCTCCTCCTCATCAGTTGATACCTCTTTAAGAACCTCTTTAAGAAGTATCACTTATAGAATGTGCAAAACAGAAGAAACTATCCTTTAGAAATGAAGGGATAAATAGGTAAAAGGAGATTAGAACATGAATGATATTTATGAAGCATTAACGAAAGAATTATTAGACAAGAATGACAAGCTCTCTTACGGACAAGCTCGTGCGTGGGTTGAATTACTTTGGGAAGATTTTCAAACAACTTATGCAAAATCAGGGCGTTATCACGGTGAGGAAATGACTGAGCAAGTGGTACGATCATGGATTAATAATCATGGTGTACGCCTTCATGAAATGCGTACAAACAATCCGAAGTATAGCCATTTAATTAATCAAGAAGATCATTTGAAACATTAAAAAAAGCGACTTAAGTCGCTTTTTTTAATGTGGAAGTAATTCCAGTTTTTTTCGAAGTTTTTCTTCACTAAAAATCCATCCTGTATAGGAATTAATAATATTTAAATTATGGTCGAGCTGAACAATCGCGACAAATGGATAATAATCTTTACTTCGATACCGTAAATCAATGAATCGTACTTCGTAATAATGATCATGATCAAAAATATCCCAGCGATATACAGGAGAGAAAGATAGGAAGGCCGAGATGTTTTCATCTTGTTTAGCTGCTCGCATAATATCATTGTCTGGGAACGGTACCCGATCGAACTTGTCATATATCATGATGTTACCACGGTGCCATCTCGCAACGTAGTAATAATCAGCTGTAACGACTGCTAAATGATAATGATAAAATCGGTAAGAAGGAGAAATGATAATCTTTTCGACATTTTTGAAACGTTTGTGTACAACGCTTCTTATATTTCTGTGCATCATAATTCGTCCGATATAGTAAACAATCATTAATATATATGCTGCTAAGGCAGTGTATCCTTTATGAGAACCGACGAGCATGCAAGCAATTGCAAGTATATGGATAAAGAAAATTACGGTATCGAATGTATTAATCACGCCGAGTGCGACCCATTTTTTTGTGAAAGGCCGTAATGCTTGTGTACCATAGGCGTTGAAAATATCTACAAAGACGTGAAGGAAGACTGCAATAAATGACCAAAGTAGTAGATGAAGATATGGAGCGTCTGAAAAGAAGGCGAAAGAGATGCCACTTATAAGGAATGACCAAAGAATTACCGCGGGAATGGAATGAGTAACTCCGCGATGATTTCTTATATATTTAGCGTTATTACGCAATTTTAAAACTGTGTCAATGTCAGGAATGTTGGAACCAGCAATTGTAGCAAGCATAACAGCTTGTGGGCCAATATCACTTTGTGCTATGGCTGGATCTAATGTTGCTAAGCTACCTAAAGTGATACCCATAACAAGGTGAGTGGCTGTGTCCATAGAAATCCACCTCCGTTTTTTATTAATGTAACTCTTTTTATTAGATACCTCAAGTCCTTTGCCTTCAATTTCCTATGTCATCTTACTTAAATTTTTTCCTAAAATCTTTATAATAGTACTTATATGCAAAAAAATGAGGGGGATCAAGTTTGACACTTGAAATACTAAAAAATTTTAATATAGAGCAGTTTCAAAATGATTTAATTGGTTGGTTTGAAGAGGAGCAGCGCGACTTACCATGGAGAAAAAATAAAGATCCATACCGCGTTTGGGTTTCTGAGATTATGTTACAGCAAACAAGAGTAGAAGCTGTAAAACCATATTACGCAAATTTTATGGGGAAGTTTCCTACACTTGAAGCGTTAGCGAACGCAGATGATGAAGAAGTATTAAAAGCATGGGAAGGTTTAGGATATTATTCTAGAGCACGTAATTTACATGCGGCAGTAAAAGAGGTAAAAGAAGTATACGGCGGGGTTGTACCGAGTGATGTAAAGAAAATTGAAAAGTTAAAAGGTGTCGGACCATATACAAAAGGCGCTATTTTAAGTATCGCATATGGTATACCAGAGCCGGCAGTTGATGGAAATGTTATGCGTGTATTATCTCGCATTTTATCAGTATGGGATGATATTGCAAAACCAAAGACTCGAAAAGTTTTTGAAGAGATTGTGCGTGAAATTATTTCAGTAGAAAACCCATCTTATTTTAATCAAGGATTGATGGAATTAGGTGCACTGATTTGCATTCCTAAAAATCCATCATGCTTACTGTGTCCTGTACGTGAGCATTGCAGAGGATATGCTGAAGGTGTTCAAAAAGAACTACCAGTAAAAAGTAAAGCGAAAGCTCCTACAATGGTACCTATTGTTGCAGGAGTACTTCAAACTGAAGATGGTCGTTACGTTATTAATAAACGTCCAAGTAGCGGATTATTAGCTAATATGTGGGAGTTTCCGAATATTGAACTTGGCGAAGGGATTCGAAGTCAGAAAGAACAGCTTATAGATTATATGAAAGAAAAGTTTGAGCTTTCGATTTCTATTGATGAGTACGCAATGAATGTACAACATACATTTACTCATCGTACTTGGGATATATTTGTATTTTACGGAAAAGTAACCGATGATATTGTTGAAACAGATACATTGAAACTTGTATCGAAAAAAGCATTTGAGCAGTTACCTTTCTCTAAATCGCATCGTACGATTTATGAGAGTTGTGTTGAGAAAATTACAATGCAATAAACAAAAAAGTGTTCCCTAGATTGGGAACACTTTTTTAATCGTAAGAAATTTTTGTTCCATGAGTCCAACTGGCATCACCTTCTTGTAAGCCGCCCCTTGATTTGATCTCTATTACAATTTCTTTATAAATACTTTGCCCTTCCGCATTTAAATAGGGCAAAATCTGTTGTAATGAATGATGAAAATAAGCTAATTCATCTTCTTTCCATTCGTTTTTTGAAATCATCGTTAGTTCAGTCATATCGCGTCCTATATACATATTTTCACCTCCATTTTCTATAGTTTGAATGAGTAACAAGAGATATATGCGGAATTTTTTCAAAAGAAAATTACGGATAGCTTCTAGTTGAATTGGTTACATTATTGATTGTGGAGGTGAGAAAGATGAGTAAAAAACAACAAGGTTATAACAAGGCAACTTCTGGTGCTAGCATTCAAAGTACAAATGCTAGTTATGGTACAGAGTTTGCAACTGAAACAAATGTACAAGCAGTAAAACAAGCAAACGCACAATCAGAAGCAAAGAAAGCGCAAGCTTCTGGTGCACAAAGTGCAAACGCTAGTTATGGTACAGAATTTGCAACTGAAACAGACGTGCATGCTGTGAAAAAACAAAATGCTAAGTCAGCTGCAAAACAATCACAATCTTCTAGCTCAAATCAGTAATGAAAGAAAAACACTTCTCTAATTCGGGAGAAGTGTTTTCTTTGTGTGTGGATCGTTGTAATGAAAATAAAGTGAACGACATAACTTCTAATAAGTCAACAAATGTTGTCAAAGGAGAAGGAAGTTAAAGATTAGAAATATGTAATTAGGAATAATAACTGATGAAGAAATCCAAAAGGGGGTAAGTAATGAACGATTTTGATAAGTTGGTGGGAGAACAATTGGAAACGATGGATGAGTTGTTAAAATTGCAATCACACTTAGAGAAGTATCAGCAAATTGAAATGAGTGAAAAGGATACGTGCGATAAAAAAGACTTACATTTTATTCGCCAAGAAATATATAGAACAGAAGTAGCGTTGAAGCTATTACATGAAAAATTCGAAAAGCAAACGAATAGTGTGATAAAATCTTTTGAAACTGAAAAAATGATTTCAAATTTAGGATAAGATATATTATTGCCTTCAGGTGAAAAGTCCTTCAAATAGAGAGGGGCTTTTTCTATTACATGTCCTCGTTTATAAATAATACAGTACAATCCTTGTTTTCTGAGAAGATTGGGTATTATTGTATTCAACGATAAACCTCCTGCATATTCAGTGTGGAAAATAGAGTCTTATCCCTTTAGTTTTAAAATTTTGACAAAAAAGTTATAATAGAAGAAAAGTGAATGCCGTTCAAAGGGCATTTGCAGTTGAAAGAAGGGAGCATATATGGGATTTCCCAAAGAAGGAGAAAAAGTACAAATACATAGTTATAAACATAATGGCTCCATTCATAGAATGTGGGAAGAAACAACAATTTTAAAAGGGACACAGAGTCTTGTGATCGGAGCGAATGATCGTACAGTAGTTACAGAATCGGATGGCCGAACATGGATTACGCGTGAACCAGCAATTTGTTATTTTCATGCCAACTATTGGTTTAATGTGATTGGGATGCTTAGGGAAGAGGGCGTATATTATTATTGTAATTTAAGCTCCCCTTTTGCGTATGATTCTGAAGCATTAAAGTATATTGATTATGATTTAGATATTAAAGTGTATCCAGATATGACATATACGCTTCTAGATGAAGATGAGTATGAAAAACATAGTCAAATTATGCAGTATCCACCTGTTATCGATACAATTTTAAAACGAAATGTAGCACATTTAACACAGTGGATTCATCAAAGAAAAGGTCCGTTCGCACCAGACTTCGTAGATATGTGGTATGAACGATATTTAATGTACAGAAATTAAAACAAACCTGCAGGGGGCTTCCCGGCAGGTTTGTCCTATTAGAGGGGGGATTATGTGCAGGGCATAAAAAGATATTTACAATTTGTTAAACCATATCGATGGCTTATCGCTATTACAATTATTATTGGACTAGTTAAGTTCGGTATCCCACTTATTATGCCGTGGTTATTAAAGTATATTATCGATGATGTAATTCAAGGCGGAGGTTCACTTCAAGATAAAACATCTCAATTAATAACAGCGATTGGAATTGCTTTTTTTATTTTTGCGGTATTAAGACCACCGATTGAATATTATCGTCAATATTTCGCGCAGCGTATCGCAAATACAATACTGTATGATTTGCGGAAGTATATTTTCGGTCACTTACAAAAGTTAAGTTTACGTTATTACTCCAATACAAAAACAGGAGAGGTTATTTCGCGCGTCATCCATGATGTAGAACAAACGAAAGATTTTGTAATTACTGGTTTGATGAACGTCTGGTTAGATACTGCAACAATTGCTATTGCCATCATTGTTATGTTTTCTATGAATATAAAATTAACATTTGTTGCGTTATTGATTTTACCTATTTATGTAATTGCAGTGAAATATTTTTTCGGACGTCTTCGGAAATTGACGAAAGAGCGTTCACAAGCGTTAGCGACGATGCAAGGGTATTTGCATGAACGTATTCAAGGGATGCAAGTGACACGTAGCTTTGCGTTAGAAGAGTATGAGGGGAAGCAGTTTGAAAAAAGAAATAATGAATTTTTAACGAAAGCATTAACCCATACAAGTTGGACGGCGAGAACATTTTCGGCAGTAAATACGTTAACAGATTTAGGTCCGTTACTTGTGATTGGTTTTGCAGCATATGAAGTAATTCAGGGGCAGTTAACGCTAGGAACGATGGTAGCTTTTGTTGGATATATGGATAGTTTATATAGTCCGCTTCGCCGCCTTGTTAATTCATCTACAACATTAACACAATCTTTTGCATCGATGGACCGAGTGTTTGAACTGTTAGATGAAAAATACGATATTGTTAATGTGCCAAATGCGGTACAAACGAAAAAATTAAATGGAGAAATTGTATTTGATAATGTTTCTTTTCGTTATAATGCAGATGAAAAAGAGATATTACACAACCTGTCATTAACTATGCAGCCTGGGGAGAAAGTAGCGCTCGTAGGAGCGAGTGGGGGAGGAAAGTCATCTCTTGCTAGTTTGATCCCGCGTTTCTATGATGTTTCTGAAGGTGCGGTTTATGTAGATGGGATAGATGTAAGAAAGTATAATATGAGAAATTTACGTAGTAATATTGGAATTGTACTGCAAGATAATTTATTGTTTAGCGATACAATTGGAGCTAATATTTTATATGGAAATCCGAAAGCTACAGAGCAAGAAGTGATTGCAGCTGCCAAAGCTGCGCAAATTCATGATTTTATTATAGACTTACCAGATGGTTATAATACTGTCGTTGGAGAACGTGGTGTGAAGCTATCGGGTGGGCAAAGACAACGCGTGGCAATTGCACGAGTGTTTCTAAAGAATCCGTCGGTCCTTATATTAGATGAAGCAACTTCGGCATTAGATTTAGAAAATGAAAGGTATATTCAAGAGGCGCTTCAGACGTTAGCTGCTGACCGGACGACGATTATAATCGCACATCGATTAGCGACGATTACGCATGTTGATACGATTATTTACATTGAAGACGGTGAGATTAAAGAGACTGGTTCTCATGCAGAGTTAATGCGAAAAAGAGGATTTTATTACAATTTATATCAACTTCAACATATAACAGAAACAGCTCCTTTAGCATAAAAGGAGCTGTTTTTTTATTCGTCTTCTTTTTTATCATCGATTTGGAGTTCTGTTTCTGGTTTATGGTATGTGTAGAAGCTATCTACAAGTAAATCTAAATGCTCTACTTCTTCACTATAGTTAATGATAGAAGAAATAAGAGGGAAGAGATGTAACCATGTTTTATATGCTTCTTCATCGTCCTTATTTTGATATTCCATAAAGATATCAATTAATTCTTGTTTACCTGTTTCAACTTCATCAAGCATTTCAACTGATTGTTGTTTTTTTGCTTTACCAATAAATTTTAATAGAACTTGTTCATGATAATGCGTTAATGAGTCAAGTTCGTTTTGGATAGATTCCTGAAACTCTTCCGGCATATAGCGCAGTTCATTTTCAGTGCGGTGTAATGATTTTAACGTACTTAAAGCACGGCTTGTTGTCGCTAACATTTGTCTGAATAAAACGAGCTTACGAATTTTTGCGAACTTTACTTTTTTCGTGTAGCTTCTTTCTTCTTTATACAGCAAATAGTAATGGTTTAGTTTGATCATTTTTTCTTTCATACGATCAATATCAGTTTTTAGCGTTGTAAAATCAGAAGCCTGCCTGCTATTCATTCGAATCCATTTTACAATTTCTTCTGTATTATCAACGATACGATGATAAAGTTTTGTTTCATATTTGGGCGGCATAAATACTAAATTTACAAGTGAAGCCGCAATAATACCAATCATAATCGTTGCAAAGCGAAGTAAGGCAAAACTAAAGAAATCTTCGCCTTGATACTCCATAATGGCGATAACTGTTACTAAAGCAATTGATATTGTGTTTTCTAATCGTAATTGCAGTGTAAGAGCAATTACTAATATACATGTTAATCCAATAATAAAAGGATTATGTCCAAAAGCAGTAGCAAATGCGATAGCAAATATCGCACCAATTACATTTGCTTGAATTTGTTCAAGTGCTGTTAAATAAGAACGGTATACAGACGGTTGAACAGCAAAGATAGCTGAAATTCCCGCAAATACCGGACTCGGTAATTGAAGTAAAATACAAGCAAATAAAGCTAACGTGATGGCAATACCCGTTTTTAAAATGCGAGCACCAAGTTTCATACCCTAAATAAGATCCTTTCTCTTGTCATAATGAATGTACAACATGATACTATACATTCATTACAATATGTTAGCAAGTGATATTTTAGTGACGTTAAAAGAAATTAGTATTTATTTTATCGCGCTAATTGTGAACAGTAAGATTCCCGCCTCTAAATTCAGTAGCTGGATGCCGGTAAACGTTCAATTGCTGTAGGCTAATTAAAGTTTCACTTTATAATTTTTCCTAATTTCTTTTAAACATCAGTTTTTAGTAAAAAGACCTGCTGAATTTCAGCAGGTCTCAAATTGTTACTATAGATTACTATGAGAAGTGTACTTCGTCAATTTTTTCTTAATAATGAAAATTACTCATGTTACTCTGTTGAGATAGATGGATCTGCCTGTTCTTTTTTCGGGATAATTTCAAAAAACTGGTTTTGTATATCATCTAATAACGGGGTTAACAAAGCAACTTCCTCATATTGCTCATGCTCGTTTAGTACACGAATATAGTCTAGCAATAATTCAGTTACATCTTTCAAACCATTTTTACTAATTGGTTGTAATGTAACATTTGCCCCTTTTGCGATTCTTCTTTTTAAGGCCTGTTCTGTTAAGCCTAAGTTTGAATCATGACGCAAATAAACAATACCGCCAGTCATGCCGGCGCAAATCCATGGACCAGGGTCACCTAAAACAAGCGCTCGCCCATTTGTCATATATTCAAAAGCAAACCCTTTAATATTGGAGTATGCCCCTATATTTCCGTGCTCTTTTTCACGGAGTGGTTTTGTTATTCTACCTCCAATTATCATGTCTGCCCCAGAAAGGCGAATGCCAGCGCGAGCATCAGCGTTACCTTGCACGTATAGTGCCCCTTTTTGTGCACCATATCCAAATCCTTTTCCGACAGAACCGTTATAATATACTCCGTCTTTTCCTTTTGATTTCGTGATATAAATACCACCACCAAAGGAAGTTTTACCAATGCCATCTTGTGCGCCGCCATTTACGTGTATAAATAAATTTTCACTATTGTAAGCACCTAACCCATTTCCGGGAATAGAACCATTCGTATACTTTAATGTAAGTGGTTCAAGTTGAGTAGCTTCATATAGTTTACTGCGAACGCGATAACATGATTCTAGACCACCCATAACGCGTTGCTCTACACCGACGCCTACTAATTCTTTTGAGTCAGCGGAATGAACGGTTTTAAATTGTTTTTCCGGTACGTCTTCTGTTGTTGTAACAGATGGATGTTCTATTATTTGTAGTAAATTACATAAGTTTAATAAATTTTCGCCTCGAACTTGCTCTAATAAATCAGAACGCCCGACAATTGCTTGTAAATTTGTATATCCAAGCTGTCCTGTTAATCGTTTTAGTTCTACACCGAAAGAGGTGAATAAATTTAACAGGCCGGCAACTGCGCTTTCTAATTCGCGCGGGACGAAGCGGCGCAATCCATGTTCTTTTGCTTGTGCTTCAGACTCAATTTGTGTCGCAATTCCAACATGGCAAGTATCTAGATGGCACCCACGGCAAGTAGTACAACCGATTGCAATCATTGATAGTGTGCCAAATCCAATACGGTTTGCTCCGAGGAGCATGATTTTCAAGGCATCATTTACACTTCGAATACCACCATCTGCCCAAATCTCTACTTTATGTCTCATACTTGCTTCTAATAAAGCGTTGTGAGCGGCTTTAACACCAATTTCTACAGGAAGACCTACATGCTGCAATGCGTGAATACGTGCAGCACCTGTTCCGCCATCGAATCCGCTAATGTTAATAAAATCAGCACCAGCTTTGGCGATACCGACAGCAATTGTTCCGATATTAGGAACGACAGGGACTTTCACGGCTACTTTGGCAAGTTGATTAGCTGTTTTAATTTCTGTAATCATTTGAGCTAAATCTTCAATTGAATAAATATCATGGTTATTAGAAGGTGAAATTAAATCTGAGCCGATTGTCGCATTACGTGCTTCAGCTATTTTGGCTGTCACTTTTGAACCAGGTAAATGTCCACCTTCCCCAGGCTTTGCGCCTTGACCGATCTTGATTTCAATTAAGTTTGATGAGTTTAGTAGTTCGGCATTTACTCCAAATCGTCCAGATGCCACTTGTTGTCCACGTGTATGTGGGTATTTCCCAATCATATCTTTAATTTCGCCGCCTTCACCGTTCAAGCTAATCATATTTAGCTGATCGGCCGCTTCTGCATATGCGCGAAAGGCGATTTCGTTTTGAGAACCAAATGACATAGAACTAATAATAAATGGTAAATTATGATTTTGAATGCCGATAGATACTTCTTCAGTTGGAACGACATGTTTTGTTTGTTTCGTTTGAATAAGGTGTCTGATTGCGATTGGATTATTCTCTTCTAGTTCACTTAACTTGTCACGGTAATCATCATAAGAATTTCCTTTTGCAACATCGCCAATTGCTTTCCAAATTCGCGGGAATATATGAAATGATTTTCGCATTCTAATTTTAGGATTGTTATAATCCTCTGCTCGTATTTTTGCATCTTCAGCAAGTGATTCAAGTGAAAAAGCTAAATCATTTGAACCGAAGAAATTTGTAATTTGTAATATATTTGCGATTTCCTCATGTAACCCAATAGATGAATAGAGACGTCCGTAACCACGTAACTCATGAATTCCAATTGTTGAAATGACTTTTTCTAATCCTTTATTAAGTGCATTATACAGATTCGTAATTGGTGTTTTTGTTCCATCATTTACAGTCGCGAATAATAAATATGGATTAATACTATCTGCTCCTAATCCATATAGCGTGACAATGTCATGTAAGGAGCGAAGGGCACCAGAACGTATAACGAGAGAACAATTGCGGCGTAATTTATTTTCACTTAATGCTTGATGTACTTTAGCGGTAACTAAATGTGGATCAATCCACAAGCGTTCATTTAGATGGGCTTTTGCGTCATCTAATACTAGTAGAGAAGCACCATTGTTAACAGCAGCTATCGCTTCAGAACTAATGCGGCTTAATGCACATTGCAGGGTTTCTGACGAGCTGAATGTAGCAGAGATTGTGGCGATAGAGTTATGAGTCATAAATAGCTCTATGAGTTGTTCGTACGTAATTGTGTGTAATTCCTCTGCAATGGGTTGTGCCACACTGCCTTCTAAAATAATTGGTGAAAGCATTTCAACTACAAATGGCCGTTTTGCACCGATGAATAAACTTGGACGCTCTCCAAGTACAGTACGTGTAGAGAAGTGTTCAATTTCACGGTCACGGTCAATTGCAGGGTTTGTAACAACAGCTACACTTTCTTTAATAAAGTCAGCGATATTTCGTCTATCAGTATCGAGTGCGGCAAGTGGTGAGTCATGCCCAAGTGAGCGTATTGGCTCAACGCCTTTTGTTGCCATCTGTTCAAGGAGCTGAATATGTTCTCGGTCCCATCCGAAAGCGACGTATTGTTTCGTTTCAACTTGAACAGAATCACATAGCCCTTGGATTTTTTTCGTTTCAGGGATAGATAAATTTAAATGGTAATTAGTAGTATCAATTCGCTTTTTAAAACGGTTATATACTTGGGTTTGATATTTGTCATATTCATAAAGAACAAGTTCGTCTTGTTCATTCCATTTTAATCCGACTTTTTCTCCAGGAGCGAGTGGTTTTGGTTCTGCTACATATTTAGTTGGTGATACAACTCCAGGTTCAGAAGAGAAAATATAAGAGCTCTCTGTCTCTACTTTCCATACTGGGCGTAATCCAAGGGAATCAACACTGAAAACAGCTTCATCTTTAAAACGGGAAATGATGCCAGCTGGTCCTTGTGCAAAATGTCCCCATGCTTCACGTATATACGTATATAAATCTTGTAAAGGTGTTTCATAAAGTTTAATTTCATTAATAATTGGTGGGAATAGAATTTCCATTGCTTCAAATAAGCTGTAGTCGTATTGAACAAGTAGGGTTTCTAAGGTGCGGTTTAAATCTTGAGAGTCACTGCCTCCAGCAGTAAGTGGTACATCAATCATTTCAGCCTGATCGCGTAATTTTGCAATTGTGTTAATTTCACCATTATGTCCGAGAATGCTAAATGGTTGTACACGAAAAAAATTAGATAATGTATTAGTAGAGTAGCGGTTATGTCCTAATGTCATAGTTGAAGCGATAAGTGGATGTTGTAAATCATTATAGTAGGCAACAAGTGTATCACCAGCACCTAGAACTTTATATACAACATGATCACGACTTAATGAAGCAACATGAATTGCTTCGTTTTCCTCTATTTTTATTGTGACAGTAAATAATGTTTGCTCAATATTTGTAATTTCGTTTTCTGCGATAAGGGCAACTTGCCAAAATAAAGGTTCTTCTTGTTTACCAAGTGGACCGAGTGCATCCGAGTTTGTTACATCATCACTTTCGAAAATGATTGTAAAGTTTTTGTTGTTTAATTGCGTACGAATATAATCTTTTAAGATAGTAATGTTTTCTTTTTTATTTAGAAAAAAATGTCCAACGATAAAGTGGGGATGATCCACAATCGTTGGATTATATCCGCTACTTTTTAGTTTTTCATTCCAAAGCGCTTTTGGTATATCAATGTGAATGCCGATCCCATCGCCCTCGCCATTAATGAAACCAGCTCTATGATTCATTTTGACGAGTGATTGTATACAAAGGTCAATGTTTTCTTTTGTAGGAATTTTTCGTTTCTCCATAACGGAAACGATTCCACACGCATCATGTTCTGCATTTCTATAATCTCGAAATAAAGACGGTGTCCATGTATTTTTTGTATTGAGCATCCGTCAATCCCCCCTCTTGTAAAAGTTAGAATAATCTTACTATTTAAGGTGCAAATCACCTTGTACACAGAGATAGTAATGCTGTAAAAGAATATAAAACAGATAATTATGAATAATTATACTATTAATACGGAATTTATGAAATAGAAAAAAGGAAAAAAGAAAGGTGAGCTTTCTTTTTTCCTTTTAATGACGGGATTATTTATTGTCTGCTAGGGCAGCAAATGCTCTGCCGACAGCTTCGATTGTATATTCAATATCTTCTTTTGTATGTTCTGTCGTTAAGAACCATGCCTCGTATTTAGAAGGTGCTAAGTTAACTCCTTCTTGAAGCATAAGCTTGAAGAATTTACCGAACATTTCACCGTCTGTATCTTGTGCGGCATCGTAATCTTCAATTGTATTTGTTGTGAAGTATACAGTTAAAGCTCCTTTTAGACGGTTTAATGTAATGTCGATATTATGTTTCGTTGCTTGCTCTAAAATTCCTTTTTCAAGCATTGCACCAAGTTCATCTAATTTCTCGTAAAGTCCTTCTTGTTGAAGCACTTCTAGACAAGCGATACCTGATGCCATAGAAGCAGGATTTCCTGCCATTGTACCAGCTTGGTATGCAGGTCCTAGCGGAGCAACTTGTTCCATAATTTCTTTCTTACCACCGTAAGCACCGATCGGTAAACCGCCGCCAATAACTTTACCAAGCGCTGTTAAGTCAGGTGTCACACCAAGTAAGTCTTGAGCACCACCGTACATAAAGCGGAAAGCAGTAATAACTTCATCGTAAATTACTAGTGCGCCAGCTTCGTGAACAAGTTCATTCACTTTTTCAAGGAATCCTGGTTTAGGTTCTACAATACCGAAGTTTCCAACGATTGGTTCTACAAGGATAGCTGCTACTTCATGACCCCATTTATCTAACGCTTCTTTTAAAGTTTCTACATTATTAAATGGAACGGTAATAACTTCTTGTGCGATACTTTGTGGTACGCCAGCTGAGTCAGGAGTTCCTAAAGTAGAAGGACCAGATCCAGCTGCCACAAGTACTAAATCAGAATGACCGTGGTAACAACCAGCAAATTTCATGATTTTTGTGCGACCTGTATAAGCACGAGCAACACGAATCGTTGTCATCACTGCTTCTGTACCAGAGTTTACAAAACGGACTTTATCTAATGCAGGCATTGCTTCTTTTAACATTTTTGCGAATTTTACCTCTAGCGCTGTTGGTGTTCCATAAAGTACCCCATTTTCAGCAGCTGTTGTAATTGCTTTTGTTATATGTGGATGAGCATGTCCAGTAATAATAGGACCGTATGCTGCTAAATAATCGATATATTTATTTCCGTCTACATCCCAGAAATAAGCGCCTTTCCCGCGTTCCATAGCAACAGGAGCGCCGCCGCCAACTGCTTTAAAAGAACGAGAAGGACTGTTAACACCGCCAACGATATGCTCTAAAGCTTCTTTATGTAATGCTTCTGACTTTGTGAATTTCACTACAATTCATCTCCTTACAAAAATCTATGTATTATTCTAACATGTTTTTCGAAAAGACGTATTGTTTGTGATAGCGAAGGCAGTTGGGTAAACTATTCGTTGTGACATTTAGGAGGGGGGTCCGATTATGAAATCGGTAATTGAGGTACAAGGGTTACGTAAAGAGTTTACAGCCTATTCAAGTCGTCCGGGCTTAAAGGGTGCATTTCGCGATTTATTAAATCGTAATTATAAAATAGTACCAGCAGTAAATGATGTATCTTTTACTGTAAAGCAAGGTGAAATGGTTGGTTATATCGGTGAGAACGGTGCTGGTAAATCAACAACAATTAAAATGCTTACGGGGATTTTGACTCCGACATCAGGGCAAATCATAGTAAATGGAATGAATCCACATAAACAAAGAGAAGAATTTGTAAGAACAATTGGTGTTGTCTTTGGACAGCGCTCGCAACTTTGGTGGGATATTGCAGTCCAAGAATCGTTTCGTTTATTAAAGAAGGTGTATGGTGTATCAGACGCTCAGTATAAGGAGCATATGGAGCACGTAATTGAAACGTTAGATATAGGACCTTTATTAGATAAACCAGTTCGAAAATTATCTCTTGGTCAAAGGATGCGTTGTGAATTAGCAGCAGCCTTAATTCATAATCCACCGTTATTATTTTTAGATGAGCCAACAATTGGGTTAGATGTACTTGTGAAATTGAAAATACGTGAATTTTTAAAAGAAATGAATGAACGTTATAAAACAACAATTTTATTAACTACTCATGATATTACTGATATTGAAGCTTTATGTGAGCGTGTTATCATGCTGGATGAAGGAAATATGATGTATGACGGTTCTTTAAATAATCTTCGTACGCAGTGGGGAGCAGAGAAGGAAATACACTTTCAGTTTGTTGCACCAGTTTCCTATCAGGCTTTATCAATGGTTATGCCAGATAATCATGTCGTTTGGTCGAAAGCGAAAGAGGAAAACGCATGGGTTGCAAAAATTCCGAATGAAGAAGTTATTATTTCAATGCTTATTTCTAAAGTAGTACAAGCATTTCAAATTAAAGATTTAAAAATTAACGAAGTGTCTACAGAAGAAATTATTCGTAACATTTATGAAGAAGGTATTACGCATGGGTAAGTATATTGAAATGATTCGAATCCGCTTTTTAATGATGCTTGCGTATCGTACAAATTACTATAGTGGGATTTTAATTTATACAATTAATATCGGTGCTTACTATTTCTTATGGCAAGCAATTTATAGCGGAAAAGAGAATATTGAAAGTTTATCTATTTCGCAAATGACCACGTATATCGCAATCGCTTGGATGGCACGTGCCTTCTATTTTAATAATATAGATAGGGAAATTGCGATGGAGATTCAAGAAGGACGTGTGGCTGTAGAATTAATTCGTCCGTATAACTATTTGGGAATGAAAGTTATGCAAGGTCTTGGCGAGGGAATATTCCGTTTTGCCTTCTTTTCTATTCCAGGCATGGTTATCGTTACGTTATTATTTTCGTTGCAAATTACAACGAATTTTCAAACTTGGTTATATTTCTTCTTATCTTTAATATTTAGTTTTATTATTAATACACAAATTAATTTAATGACGGGAATGCTTACGTTTTTCCTATTTAATAATAGTGGAATTATGTATGCAAAACGCGTTGTTATTGATTTATTTTCAGGTCTATTATTACCAATTAGTTTTTATCCGTTATGGGCCCAAAAAGCAATGATGTTTTTACCGTTTCAGGCGATTAGTTATATTCCAAGTATGATTTTTTCTGAAGGTATACAGGGGAGTAAGTTGTATGAGGCTTTAGTATTTCAAGTGATTTGGGCAATTGTACTTATTATTCCAATTGTACTCATGTGGAGAACGGCGAGAAAACGTCTAATTGTACAAGGGGGATGATGAGATGCTATATATAAACTTATTTTTACAATATGCAAGTCAATATATAAAAACGAAATTGGAGTATCGAGGCGATTTTATCGTTGGTTTACTTTCTGATTTATCGCTTCAAGCAGTTAATTTAATATTTATTCTCGTTGTATTTGGGCATACACAAGCATTGAAGGGATGGAGTCGAGAAGAGGTAATCTTTATTTATGGGTTCTTTTTAGTACCATTTGCCATCTTTTCAGCTTTCTTTAATATATGGGATTTTAATGATCGATACATTATTAAAGGGGAGATGGATCGTGTATTAACGCGACCGATTCATAGCTTATTTCAAATTATATTAGAAAGAATGGAACTTGAATCTTTAATTGGAGCCATTACAGGGATTGTTGTAATGGGATATGCAGCTGTGGAGTTACAATTATCTTTTTACTGGTATGATTTCTTCTTATTTATATTGATGGTAGGAGGAGGAGCGCTTGTATATGGAGGGATATTTGTTACGCTTGCGAGCCTTGGTTTTTGGTCGGATGCGAAAAGTTCAATTATGCCCCTTATGTATAACATAGGTAATTACGGGCGCTATCCTGTTAATATTTATAATCGTGTAATTCGTTTCATTTTAACGTTTGTTTTACCGTTTGCGTTTGTTGGAGTATATCCAGCAGCATACTTTTTAAGAAAAACAGAATGGAATAGTTATGCATTCGCGACGCCAATTGTTGGTGTTATCTGTTTTACGATTGCAATCAACCTCTGGAACCAAGGAGTAAAAAGGTACCGTGGCGCGGGTAATTAATTATAGAAGCTTGTTCGTTTCTAAGGGATAAATCAGTCCTCCACCTCATACATATAAAATGAGGTGGAGGACATGTTATGGGGATTTATTCTATTAATTGCAGCAATCGCTATTTTGAAAAGTGTCCAATTATTATGGAGTTCATATTCAGATTCAACGCGTTTTTTTTCGCTGTATAATTTGGCCACATTATTTTTGATCTATACAACAGTACTGATCGCGTTTGGATTAAGTTACGTTGTATTAGAGGAAATGGGTTTCTCAGTTTTGAAAGAGGACGGAGAAAGTTTGAATGCTCATTCTTTTCAACTCGTTGAAGTTTGTTTATATTTTAGCGCAGTTACTTTATTGTCTGTTGGATATGGTGACATATCTCCGATTGGAATTGGGCGATGGATTGCAATCGCAGAAGCGCTAATTGGATATACACTCCCTTTTGCTTTTGTGATGAGGTCTGTAATAGGCAATGAAAAATAAGGAAGCATTTGTTATAGTAAAGGAAAAGAGTAGGAGTGATAACTATGATTACAGTAGGAGAAATGGCACCAGAATTCACATTAGAGGGAAGTAACGGAGAAGAAGTTAGCCTAGCTGATTTCCGCGGTAAAAATGTAGTTCTCTATTTTTACCCGAAAGATATGACGCCAGGATGTACAACTGAAGCATGTGATTTTCGTGATGCGTATGGAGTATTTCAAGAGAAGGATACGGTTATTCTTGGAGTAAGTCCTGATTCAGCGAATAGACATTTGAAATTCATTGAGAAACATGAATTGCCATTTACACTTTTAGTAGATGAAGATCATAAAGTAGCAGAGTTATATGATGTTTGGAAGTTGAAAAAGAACTTTGGGAAAGAGTATATGGGAATCGAGCGTTCTACATTCCTTATTAATAAAGACGGTGAACTTGTAAAAGAGTGGCGTAAAGTGAAAGTGAAAGGACATATTGAGGATGTTCTTTCTTATATAAAATAAATCTATAGTGGAGATAAAATATGCAGAAACAAGGCAAGTGTCTATACATATTTTACTGCCTTACATAAAGTGGAAGTGTAGGGCATACCTCCTCAGATGATAGTATTCCAAGTGCGATTATGTCGCACTTTTTTCTATGTAATATTATGAGGGAAAAGGGAAAGATACATAAAAACAAGCCCTGAATATAAAAATAAACCACATACTTATAGTAGAAATATTGACGATTTATAAGAAAAGGAGTACACTCTTTATAAGAATTATAAAATAATAATCCGTATAGAATCGGGGTGCATGACGGTGGTCAAAGAAGAATTAAAAGAAGCGCTAGAAATGCTGAAAAATACGGGTGTACGCATTACTCCACAGCGTCATGCTATTTTAGAGTACCTTGTGGAATCAATGACGCACCCAACAGCGGATGATATTTATAAAGCATTAGAAGGTAAGTTTCCAAATATGAGTGTTGCAACTGTCTATAATAACTTACGTGTGTTTAAAGAGGTTGGACTTGTAAAGGAATTAACTTATGGAGACGCTTCAAGTAGATTTGATTATGTTACAAGTCAACATTATCATGTAATTTGCGAAAAATGTGGTAAGATTGTTGATTTTCCTTATGGAGGCTTGGAAAAGCTGGAAGAGGAAGCTGCGAAAACGACAGGCTTCGTTATCAATAGTCATCGCTTAGAAATTTATGGCGTTTGTCCAGAGTGTCATAAGGCGTAATATATAATAAAGAAAGAGGCTGACGGCTATACGTCAGCCTCTTTCTTTATTATATAAGGATTAGCGTGAGGTTAATCAGGATTTACAGTGCTAAGTTAGTAAGAAGGGATAGATAAAAGTTTGTCGAATTTACTTTGTATTGGTGGAAATGAATTCTTGGAGGGGACATTTTGAAGAAATATGAGATTAAAAGTGACATTCCAACATTGGAAGAATATAAATATTTATGTGATTCTGTGGGATGGACTAATTATATGAACTTTGAGGTGGCGGAAATATCACTTCAAAATTCGATTTACTGTATAACAGTCAAGGATAATAATCAAATCATCGGCATGGGGAGAATTGTTGGTGATGGGGCTATCTATTTCTATATTCAAGATATAGTGGTTCATCCAGAGTATCAAAAGAATGGTATTGGAAAGAAAATAATGAATACTTTAGTAGAATACTTAAATCAGAATGCTCCAGATAAAGCATTCATTGGTTTGTTTGCGTCGCAAGGTAAAACGTCATTCTACGAAAAATATGATTTTAAAGATTATTCGCCTAACATGACAGGGATGTTTACTGTTATTTCGAAAAAATAGGTGTAATAAATTTAATAAAACAATTAAAAAGTTGATTTCTTAATAAATCAACTTTTTAATGAGTTGAAACGTTTGTAGTGTTGCAAACTCGTATTTCCCTTGATACTTATGATTTATAACTCTTCTTATTATACTTTTCATCAAATTCTTTTCCTTCTAGATCTCGATCTAGTGTTAAAGGTTGATTGCAGTGCATACATGCATCGACACGGCCGAGCATTTTTGTTGGCTTATCACAGCTTGGACAAATAATTTGGATAGTCTTAGTAGATAACATACCAATCCAAAAGTAAACGACAGTGCTAGCGATAACAGCTAAAAAGCCAACCATCATAAACGTTGTCATAACAATAATGTTTTCGCGGAAAAAGACACCTAAGTATGCAATGAAGAGGCCGATAAATACTAAACTTAATGCAAAGGTCCGGATTTTATTGATTTTGTTTGAATACTTAATGCTCATTCTCACCACACTCCTATAATAATAATATAACATAAAATTTAGAATTTTCACTCTCGTGTAAATTGATAAAGGGATAAGATATGAAATGGATAGGAGGGGAGCCATGAAGAATGAATGGGTGCTATAATGATTTTTACAGCGATTTTTAAGTTTTTAACGGGATGTGAAATTTTTTTGTAAAAAGTATTGACCCTGTATATACTGCATGATATATTAATAACCGTCGCTGATGCGGAAACGCAGAAAACGACAAAAAGAAATTAAAAAACTTAGTTGACATTGAAAAAT
>NZ_JXIS01000120.1:0-3192 GCF_000836715.1 Bacillus sp. L_1B0_5
TCATTTAGCTTTTTTGCACCAGAACCATCCCCCTTTATTTTACATAATCATACACGATTCTCTTTCGATTTTATATATTTATACATATTTTTTAATAGTTGGGTATAGGGACTGTTTAATTGTTGAGAAAGATTTATAAGAACGTTGATTACTCTCTATCATTTGCTTCGCTAGTTAACCTTTGCGAATACCAAATAGCTCCTTTCATCAAACGTGAAAGGAGCTATAACACTTTGAAAAATAATATGTAAGTACAAGTATTATCCAGATGTTCTTTATTAATCCAACGTTTGTTTAAAGTCCTTTGTTCATAGGAGAAGCATGAACAAAGATGTAATATTCCCCATTTAGATACATTACCATGTGGCCATTCGTTGTTCTATCTATACATATAGTACTCTTTATATCGTTCGAACTTCGATTTTTTTGTTTGTGGTGGTATGATGGAAGACTTTACTGATTTAGATGATGCTACTTGCTTTGGCATTTGTAGTAAGTCACGTTTCTTGAGCTCTCTATACAAACTACTCACATTGCACCCTACTTTTTTTGCAATAGTTGGATATTCCATTCCTTGATTAAATAATTGTACTGCTTGTTTGCATTTTTTATCCCATTTTTCTTCTGACGCTTGTACTTTTTGGGAGCGTTTTTTAGCTGTATTATTTTCTAGTTTAATACACTCACTTTCTATTTTGCACTGTTTAGTACAATCCGCTTCTGTATTTTCCTCACGCTTATTACGCTTCTCCTGTAAGCGTAGCATTTGTACTTTTTTCGCAACTGCTCTCATGTTGCATTCACCTCATTTTCATTGATACGTTTTATAGATAAGTGCTTGTAATGATGTTGTTGCTTCAAACTCTAATCTGGTACCTGCTATCCCCTTTAGTTTCTCAAATCATTCTAAGAAGGAAAGCAATGGTTTCATGCCTTAATCATTCTATGATAATTTCCAACCTATTATTTACAATCCCCGTTGATTAAGTTGTTTACGTAAACTACTCGCATGACATCCTAATTCGTTTGCAATTTTTTGATAGGTATATCCTTTATTTCTTAACACGATCGCCTGTTGACAAATAGAATCCCACTTCAGTTTTACTTTCCTTTTCGAATCCTTTTCATCAAAAATCAATCCTGTTCCTAATTGATATATTTCTTTTCCAATTTTACAATCGTCCATACAATATGTTCGTACCCCATTATAGTGCTTGCAACCCATGCAATGTTGATCCTGCAAATCTAAAATACGAATTCTCGTTTCTCTTTTATTCATAATCCCAATCTCCTCAGTATAATCGTTATCTTTATTATACTGAATATGATAGCGTTTTCGAAGAACAATAGATTCCATTTTTCCCATTTGGATTGGTCTATCCTTTTTGGAACCTACGCCCAAACAACCTTACATTTTTTTCATCAAAATGATTTGTTTCGTCTTAATTTTCAAGATTAATTTCTATACAAATGTTAGCAATGTGTTACAATAAGAAATGCAAAAGAGTAAGGATTCAAAAAAAGCCAATTTGTATAGAAATTGGCTCCCTTCTTGATGATGACGAAAACAAAATTTTCTTTAAATCTTTATTAGGGGTAAGTTTTAAAGAAACATCCATCTTGGTTCTAGTTTTACATAATTGGAATCTATAGTAAATTGATATTTTGGATTCTGAACATTCAAAACTTTAATTCTCTCTATACCCATCAACAAACAATGTATTTTTCATTCTTGGAAAAATCAAGAGAAATGAAGCCTATACCCCTCACCATTTCCTGCAACACAGCAGATATGGTGAGGTATTTTCATGTTTATTCCATTATAACAACTATCTACGATTTTAAATTTTTTATTTAAAATGCTAAAAGAAGCATCCAAAATCGAAAATTTTCTCAATCTCTAGAAAAGAGATGTGAATTTACTAAACTACGACATTTTTCAAAATGATAAAAACTTTACATGCATGAAGTTCATGAGAAACAAGCCCTTGGTCTGTTCCTTACTGATATTTATCAGCGGCTTTTTCTATAGTAGGCATAACAGCAATTGGTGGTAATGATGCAGTCCAAGCAGAGGCATGTACATGTAACTTATCTCCTACTGCATAGTTTTCAGCATTAGAAAGAGGAACTCTTAAAATTTTATTTTGAGAAACAAGCTCCCACCAATCATTTTGATAAGAAAGTGCCTCTTCTTTTGTCGATGTATCAGCAAGAACTAAATAGTGACTATCCATTGAAATAACATATCCAGTGAACGGTATTTGTTCCTGTTTTTGTATAGTAGAAATTGGTGTATGATGTGTGGAAACTTCATTAGAATCCGCAAAAGCTGGTGTAATACCAAAAGTAAATCCAGACCCTAATGCTACAGTAGTTGCTACGGCTACTAGTTTTTTTGTAAACATAATAAATTACCCCCTTTATCATATATTTTTTATTGTACACGTATATATTTCTTTTTTATAACGTCGACCTCTCTTTATATTCAAATATTTAACATTTCTGTCACGAATAAAGGAAATATATCAAATTTAATAAAATTATATAAAGAATATGCACGGTTTTCTTTTTTGAGAGAATCCCTAGAAATTCTCCCTAGGTGAAATTTGGATAGGCAAGAAAAAAGACACCTCTTAGGTGCCTTTCTTCCACTTGAACCACTTTTATTTCATATAAACTTACCCGTATTATCCCTTTGGTATATGTGTAAGCACATCCTATAAAACACAATCATCTATATACACCAGATTATCCGTACACAAAATATAAGAAAATTGAGATCAGTATTAGAATGACGCCATATCCTCTAATGTGATTGATATGTTACGCCTTTCAAAAGAATCTGTTTTATAGAATGTATTCACACCCATTATTCTACCATATTTATTATCTACTACATTTAAATTTCTAAACATTATGCATAATTGCATGGTTACATTAATTTTTTCCATTTCTCCTCGAAAATGTACGTTGGAACCTTTACAAGAGAATAAGGAAACCAGAAAATAACACCTCTATAGACAAATTCTTTAACCTAATTTTTATATTTTGGCAACTATATCCTTCCTACAAATTATCTCTGCGTTGTCTTCTGTATCTTACACTGTTTTCGATTTATTCTACTAAATAACTCATCTACTTCACTCTGCTGTAGGGGCACGACAACATCGCCATCAAGCTAAGGAAAAG
>NZ_JXIS01000121.1:0-60401 GCF_000836715.1 Bacillus sp. L_1B0_5
TCGTAAACAACAAGAAGAACAAAAACGTCAGGCTGACGAACAGGCTCGTAAACAACAAGAAGAGCAAAAAGTACAGCAAACTCAAACACAACCCGCTTCAGGAAATACTAGTAGTGCATACTACAAAAATTGTGCTGCAGTTAGAGCAGCTGGGAAAGCCCCTTTACATAAAGGGCAACCAGGTTATAGCTCTCATCTTGATCGTGATGGCGATGGAATTGCATGTGAAAAATAGCAATAAAAAAGAAGCTTCTACTAAGCTTCTTTTTTATTAACGCAAAATATTACCACTTATTACTTTCCCCCTTATTTTAATAACATTCTTCTTATTATTCTCAAAAACGACACAGAATAAGTGATTTCAATCACTACATAGATTTTAATTTATCGCTATTCTTAATTTAGTTATTACATTCAAACTTTATGGAGGCGTTCATATGAAACATGCATTTACTGAAACTTCTATTGTCGGTGAGATCGTTACACAATTCCCGAAAGCTAGTGATCTTTTTAAATCATATAGAATAGACTTTTGTTGTGGTGGCAATAAACCACTTATTGATGCAATTCATGAAAGAAATTTATCAGCAACAGAAGTACTTACAGAGTTAAATACGCTTTATAATAATACGAAACGATTAAACGAATCTGAAATTGATTGGAAAAATGCTTCTTATCGTGAGTTGATTGATTATGTTATAAATAAGCATCATCGCTATTTAAATGAAGAATTACCACAGTTAAGCCCTTATGTAACGAAAGTATTACGCGTTCATGGGGCAAGTCAGCCTCATTTAGCTCAAATTCATAAGCTATTTCACGAATTAAAGATGGAATTAGAACAACATTTAATTAAAGAAGAAACAGAAGATTTTCCATTAATTTTAGAATTTGAACAAAATCCAATTGAAGAAAACTATGTGAAATTACGTAAAGTAGTAGATGAGTTGGAAAATGAACATAACCACGCAGGCAACATTATTAAAGAGCTTCGTAAAGTTACAAATGACTTTACTCCTCCAGAAGGAGCTTGCGGCACTTATCGACTTGTTTACCAACGCCTTGAAGCACTAGAGTCTGATTTATTTGAACATATTCATTTAGAAAATAACATTTTATTTCCACGTGCAATTACGAGAGTATAAATCAAGTGCAGGACATGAGTATACATACTTATGTCCTGTTTTTTCATTTGGTAAAGAATATACACATCCCTCTCGAATAAATCCGAATTTTAACAATTTGTGAATCATTATAAAAATGTGATAAATATCACATCTCCCCTTTTTTTGATTTTCTATAATAGAAATATAATCCTTTGTTCAACATTTCACAGAAAAAGGGGAAACGAAAATGAAAAAACGTTTAATTATGATCGGAAATGGTATGGCTGGCATACGCTGTATGGAAGAAATATTAAAACATAATAGTGATTCATATGAGATTACTATTTTTGGAGATGAACCGCATCCAAACTACAATCGCATTATGCTCTCTCACGTTTTACAAGGCAAAACAAATATGCAAGATATCATTATGAATGAATATAGTTGGTACGAAGAGAATGAGATAACTTTATATACAAACGAAAGAGTTCAAAGTATTGACCGAGAAGAAAAAGTCATTGTCACAGAAAAAAATCGTACTCTTACATATGACAAACTTATTATCGCAACAGGTTCTAGTGCTTTTATTTTACCTGTTGAAGGTTCTACTCTTCCTGGTGTAACAGGATTTCGAACAATTGAAGATACACAATTTATGATAGACACCGCTAAAGAAAAGAAAAAGGCCGTTGTTATTGGTGGTGGGTTACTTGGTTTAGAAGCCGCAAGAGGTCTTATTGACTTAGGGATGGACGTACATGTTGTTCATTTAATGCCAAACTTAATGGAGCAGCAACTAGATACGAAAGCAGCTTCTCTATTACGCGAAGATTTAGAAGCGCAAGGCATGAAGTTTCTAACGGAAAAGAAAACTGTAAAGATTCTTGGTACAGACCATGTTGAGGGCATTCAATTTGAAGATGGTGAAGTTGTAGATTGTGATTTAATCGTAATGGCTGTCGGAATACGCCCAAATACGCAAATAGCAAAAGATGCTGGTTTAATTGTAAATCGCGGTATTGTAGTCAATGACTATATGCTAACAAATGATGAGTCCATTTATGCAGTTGGAGAATGTGCGGAACATGACGGTATCGCATATGGACTTGTTGCTCCTCTTTATGAACAAGGTGCGATATTAGCAAAACATATAACGAATTTACAAACTGATGGATATTCGGGCAGTATCGTCGGTACGCAATTAAAAGTTGCTGGTTGTGATTTATTCTCTGCTGGTCAAATTTATGAAGATGATCAAACGAAAGCAATATCCATCTTTGATGAATGTAAACGTTCCTATAAAAAAGTATTAATTCGTGATAATAAAGTCGTCGGTATCGTTTTATATGGTGACACAGCTGACGGTACACGCCTCTTTAGCATGTTAAAGAAAGAAGAAGATATACAAGAATATACACCAGTTTCCATTCTTCACAAAGCTGGTGAAGAGAGTGAACTTGACGTTGCTACAATGAGTGCGGATGACACGATTTGCGGATGTAATGGTGTTACGAAAGGTACAATCGTTCACGCCATTTTAGAACAAGAGTTAACGACTTTTGAAGAAGTTAAAGGCTGTACGAAAGCCGCAGGGTCTTGTGGCAAATGTCGTCCGCTTGTGGAACAAGTTTTATCTCATACACTTGGAGATGCTTTTGATGCCTCAGCGCAATCTGCCGGTATGTGTGGATGTACACCTTTATCCCGTGATGAAGTCGTAGCGGCCATTCACGAGAAAGGCTTAAAATCTCCAAAAGAAGTACGAAATGTTCTTGGTTTTGCACATGAAGACGGCTGTTCGAAATGCCGCCCTGCTTTAAACTACTATTTACGTATGGCGATTCCAGAAGAATATGAAGATGATAAATCGTCCCGTTTCGTTAATGAAAGAATGAATGGTAACATCCAGCACGATGGTACATTCTCTGTTATTCCACGTATGTACGGAGGCGTTACAACAGCAGATGATTTAATGAAAATTGCTGAAGTTGCGAAGAAGTATGATGTTCCACTTGTGAAAATTACCGGTGCAAGCCGAATTGGCTTATACGGTGTCAAGAAACAAGATTTACCTAACGTATGGGCTGACTTAAATATGACTTCTGGATATGCGTATTCAAAATCTCTTCGTAATGTAAAATCATGTGTTGGCTCTCGTTTTTGCCGTTTCGGTACGAAAGATTCATTAAGACTTGGTATGTTGCTTGAACAATCATTAGAAATGGTAGATACACCTCATAAAATGAAAATGGGTGTAACCGGTTGTCCGCGTAACTGTGCGGAAGTACTGACGAAAGATTTTGGCGTTGTTTGTGTCGAAAATGGATATCAACTTTATATTGGCGGAAATGGTGGTACAGAAGTACGTGAAGCTGATTTTGTAATGATTGTCCCTACTGAAGATGATGTCCTTCGCATCGCTACAGCTTACATGCAATATTATCGTGAAACTGGTATTTACGGAGAGCGAACTGCCTACTGGACAGAACGTTTAGGCTTCGATCGCATAAAAGAAATACTGCAAGATGCAAATATGGTCACTAAGTTAAATGAACGTTTCCAAAAAGCTCGTGGCACATATAAAGAAGCATGGGGACAAGCACTAGAAACGAAATCATTAAAAGCGATGTATGAAGTAGAAACTGTGAAATAAGGAGCTGTGACCTATATGATACAAACGAAAGAAAAAATAAAAGTTATGCGTGCAGAAGACCTTCCTATTCAAATCGGTAAAGAGGTGCAAATGAAAGGTATGTCTTTCGCCCTATTCCGCCTTTCAAATGGCGATATTCGAGCTGTAGAAAATCGTTGTCCTCATAAAAACGGGCCATTAGCGGAAGGTATTGTATCTGGAGAATTCGTCTTTTGTCCACTACATGATTGGAAAATTTCACTACTAACAGGTGAAGTTCAAAAACCTGATGACGGTTGTATTCAAACGTATGAAGTAGAAGTTATTGACGGGGATATTTATATATACATGTAATTTACAAAAGGAAGCCTTCTCTGGCTTCCTTTTAAATAAAAATAGACGAGGTGCGAATATGAACGGATATGTATATTTAGTTGGTGCAGGACCAGGTGATGAAGGGCTTATTACAAAAAAAGCGATAGAGTGCTTAAATCGTGCAGATATCGTCTTATATGACCGCTTATTAAACCCTTCCTTTCTTAATTATACAAAAGAAACATGTGAACTTATTTATTGCGGAAAAATGCCAAAGAATCATACTATGCGGCAAGAAATGATTAACGCACACCTCCTTCAATTTGCGAAAGAAGGAAAAATCGTAGTCCGCTTAAAAGGCGGAGATCCATCTATTTTTGGCCGTGTTGGTGAAGAAGCAGAAACTTTAGCAGCAGCAAATATTCCATATGAAATTATACCAGGTATTACATCTAGCATCGCCGCTAGTAGCTACGCAGGTATTCCCCTCACCCACCGTGACTACAGTAATAGTGTCACTTTATTAACCGGACATGCAAAAGGTCCTTTAACCGATCATGGAAAATATAATTCATCTCACAATAGCGACACGATTGCCTACTACATGGGTATAAAAAACTTACCTACAATTTGTGAAAACTTACTACAAGCAGGAAAAAAAGAAGATACGCCAGTAGCAGTCATTGAATGGGGTACAACTGGTAAACAGCGCGTTGTCACAGGAACACTGTCTACCATTGTTTCTATTGTCAAAAACGAAAATATTTCTAATCCTTCTATGACAATTGTTGGTGATGTCGTTTCCTTACGTAATCAAATCGCTTGGAAAGAACGCAAGGCATTGCACGGCAAGAAAGTTTTATTTGCATCTGCAACAAATAAAAAAAGCGCAATAAAGCAAATGTTACAAGAGTCCGGTGCAGAAATATATCAAATTCCAACTTTCAAAAAGAAAGAATATACATTAACCTCTGAACAAATCAATAAGATTTTCAGCGTTGATCGTCTTGTATTTTGTTCCGCTGAGAGTGTAGACATCTTAATGCAATCATGCAGTAAATATCATAAAGATATTCGTTCCTTACAGGCAGAACTTCAGTATATGAACCTTTCTATTCAAGAAAAGCTCATGCAATATGGATTGTTAAGTAAACCTGCGCAATTTTCTTCGAATTCAACGATTTATTTAGGACGAAACATTAACCGAATTGCTGTTATTCAAGAAAAAATTGGTGCTGGTTCCTATATGATGACTCATGAGTACACAATTGATCATCGCTTCGATGAAATTCATTCACGTATGCTTTCTGAATTCTCATGGGATAGCATTGTATATGAAGGTCGTGCTTCTATTGATACGTTTCTAGCAGAAATAAAACGCCTTGGCTTTATCAATATTCTTACTCTCCCATTCTCGTATACCGACGTTCCAACTTTACACTATGCAAATAAAGTTGGGTTTCATAACGTAGATCATCAATTACAAGAAACTCTTGTGGAGAAAGACATGGTGAGACAATGAAAGGAATTGTATATGTTGGACATGGGAGCCGGCTACAAGAAGGTAATGAACAATTCATTCAATTTATTCAATCTGTTATGAAAGAGCGAAACGAAAGAATTCAAAAAATAGCTTTTCTAGAACTAACGACACCTACTATTTCGGATGCAGTTACAGAAACGATACTAGAGGGAGTAACTGAAATAATGATTGTACCTGTTTTATTATTTGCAGCAGCTCACTATAAATGTGATATTCCTTTTGAAATAGAGCAACTACAAAAGAAATATCCACAAATAACATTTTCAGTTGTACCTCCTTTTAGTACACATCCACATATGGTGGAACTTGTAGTGAAAAGAATACGTGAAGCTATGCCAATGCAAAATAGTAGTATTTTACTCGTAGGACGAGGCAGCAGTGATCCACAACCGATACATGAATTACAACAAATCGGAGCAGCCATCGAGCGAAAACTCGGTATGCCAGTATCCTGTTCTTTTTTAACGAAAGGAACTCCCTCTTTTACTGCTGAGCTCAAGGCTATAACATCGACGGCGTCCCACGTATATGTCATGCCGTACCTTCTCTTTACCGGATTATTACTTCAAAAAATTAAATTACATGCAAAAAAATATGATCACGTTACGACTTGTAACTGTCTTCAGTTTGATACATACATGAAGTTAACATTATTAGAACGAATGGAGGAATGCATATATGTATAACATGTACCCTCTTATGTTTAATCTACAAAATAAAGTGGTCGTTATCATTGGTGGAGGTAAAATTGCATATCGAAAAGCGTCTGGATTAAAGGATACAGGCGCTTTTGTCACTGTTATCAGCCCAGAAATTTGCGAGGAAATGAAGGAGCTTCCTTATATTACTTGGAAGAAAAAAACTTTTTCTAATGATGATATTAAAGATGCCCACCTTATTTATGCAGCTACAAATCAACATACTGTAAATATGATGGTCAAACAGGCCGCCCATGATTTTCAATGGGTTAACGTTGTAAGTGATGGTACAGAATCATCATTTCACACGCCTGGTGTCATTCGAAATGATGAATATGTTGTAACGATTTCAACTTCAGGTAGGGATCCATCGTTTACGAAGCGTATGAAAAAGGAATTAACATCTATACTTCCTAAACTTATAAAAAAGCTTTCTCGTACTCACAAATTGTAATCTATCACTCAGCTAAAATAGTAATTAACTTTGAACAAACGTATTTAGAGGCGTTTGTTCTTTTTGCTTTAGTTTCGTTTTTTAGGCTCATACAAACAATTGGACAAGAATCTGTGAAGAAAAATAACGGTTTTGGAAGCCTGGAAACAACGTCAACAATTACGGACATAAAAAACAGTTGCTTGAGAGCAACTGCTTCAATATAGGTTTTATATTGGATATTCATTCAACCAAATTAGCGCTTGTTCATAATCATCAAAAAATCTCACAGATTCTTTCGTATTAGATTGTTGTAAATAATCCATTATCTCCCCCTCTTCAAGGAGAAACGCAATTGCCTTACTGTGATTCAAAATGATTTCATTGAAGAACTTCTCTTTCCATACTTTTTGAACAGAAAAATGATTTGGCGTGTATCCTTTTCTATCCACCAACAATTTGTATTTCCGTCCTTCGGAAATGAATTGCTGACAAACCTGCTCGAAACCATTAAACCATTCATACACATCCTCTGTTTTAATCTGGCCAATTAGATGGGTAACAATCAAATCTCCCGAAACCGTTGTGCTAATATTCTGTTCACTCAAATTAAAATCATCTCCCTTAATTACAATTATGAGGAAAAACCGCATAAAATCAATAAAGATAAAATTCTTACTTGACACTTTTACCCATTGTTATCATCCTAAGCTCATGTAACTTTACATGATAAGCGAGATTGTGTCTTTTTTCGCAAGTATATATGTAAATACTTTAAAGATTTGCATACGAAATAACCCCTAATGAGTTTCCTTTTTTGAATTAAGCCGCTTGATTATCAGACATTGTACAATTGTAAACGACACCCAATATATCAAAAACCGTTTTCTTCTCATATCGATGGGATTTCCGTCCATCATTTACCGCCTCAAATCTATTCGTTTTTGCACGTATATTCAAAACAAAATATATGACAAATAAATAACGACAGTTACTGTAATAATGCTGAAAAGTGTTGAAAATAAAACGATTTGTGCATGTAATTCAGGTTCTATTTGATACTCCATAGCAATGGTTGATGTATTTCTTGAAGTAGGAAAAGAACTTGCAATAAATAACGATTGTGCAACAATACCATCGATGTTTAGTAGGTATATCATGACAAGTGCTAATAATGGTCCCATCAGTAACCTTCCAATTAAAGCCCATGTTATGACTCGATGGAAAAAATTAAGTTTAATGTTGGATAATTGTGCCCCTAGCAATATGAGTGCTATTGCAACAAAACCATTTGCAAGCTGATTAAGAGGAATAAAGATAGAATTAGGAATTTGAATTGTAAAAGATTGAAAGAAAAGCCCTAATATGAGCGCATGAAATACAGGCAGTCTTAGAAATGATTGAATAATACTTCCGATTGTTTTTGTTGCTGATAGTAAGTTATATATCCCATACGAATAAGTTAAAAGATTCTGGAAAATAACAATAAAAATTTGAATGGAAACCCCCACTGGATTGTGACTGAAAATCAATTGACTTACTGGTAACCCATAATTACCGGAATTCATTAACGAAATGCTATTTTTTAGAGCTGCACTTTCTCCTTTTTCTAACTTTAATATTTTTGAAATGAAATGACTTACTATGATCAGACTCAGACTATAAAGCATTAAATAGTATATTATCTGGAGCAACAAACCTGTTTCTATACGAATATCATATATATTCACAAATACAGCCGCTGGCATCAAGCAATAAGTAATAAGTGTAGATAGCTGCTTTAAGTTAAATTGGAACTTTCTTTTTAAGATTGCACCAATTAGCATCAATATTAATATCGGTAATATTACGTCTAATATAATAAATACAAACATTTAAAACCTCATTCTAAATATATTTTAGTTGGATTAAATGCTTTACTAAATATGGACACATTTAATTCATCGGAAAACACCCTTAGTTCTCAATAATTAGAAAACTGAAATCAATAATATGAAAATGCTCATCAAAAATTCTTATTTCATTTCCCTCCCCTCTCTTTTCTTTAACATATCAAATATAACTCATAAAGAAAATTATGGATTATTTATACAAATTCATAACTTTATCTTATCGAACTAAACTGTATTCTTTAGTTTAAGAGTACTTTTTTCACAATATCCGTTAGCCTTACCAAAAAATTTGGCCCTAAAAAAATCTGATACTGTAGTTACTATGCGAAGAATACTTACATCAATTCCATACTTGTCGCTTAAACCACCTCACACACCTGATACTTGTTTATCTTGAGTGGACTTATATTTTTTTTCATCTAAACATCCCGATTCAATTAAATATTTGCATTCTAAAAATGAGTTCGATCTTTAGAATAGATTTAAGATTTCCTTCACTAATCTACCCTTTAATTGAATAACTTTTGACTTCTATATTTTAAAATAAAATTCCATAAACCTTCTGTTTTTCATTTTAAAAGCACATTCTTTTAGAAAACGAGCGTTTGTTGAGATAGCAATAAAAACATGTTGAAGCCTATTACAAAAAGAACCATCCCAAAATACTTTGGGACAGTTCTTTTTCCTTATTAATGATTCTTTAACATCACTAACAGTTTCTCTTGGCTATACATCCATACTGTAATGATTAAACAAGCAAGTGCGACTTCTGATAACGCCATAAATCCAATTGCATAATGACCTGTTAATTGGAATAGTAATGTTAAAATTAGCGGTGGGAAGAATCCTCCTAGTCCACCTAAAGCTGATACGAGTCCATTTACAATACCCGCTTGTTCAGAGAAGTACATTGGAACGAGTTTGAAGATTGTACCATTTCCGATTCCTGCACAAAATGCGACTAGTAGGCAACCAAATGTATACACGTTCATACTTGGCATAAATGATAAAATAATACCTGAAAGTGTTAAACCGATAAATACGAAGATTAATATTTTAAATGGATTAAACTTATCACCGAGCCAACCACCAATTGGGCGCATAATTGTTGCGAGTACGATGAATCCAGCTGTCCGCATACCTGCATCTACTTTCTCTAATCCGAAGTGAGATACTAAAAAGTTTGGTAAGTATACGGTAAATGCGACAAATGATCCGAATGTTAAAAAGTAAAAGATACATAAAAACCAAAGTTTTTCATTTTTATATACACCTTTTATTTGTTCCATTAATGGTGTATTCACCTTTTTCTCTTTACGATCGCCTAATAAAAAGTTCATAAGTGCAAATGCTGCAAGTAAAACTAAATAACACTGTACTGTCGCTCTCCAGCCAACTGAAGTTGCGATAACAGGCGCTAAAAATGAAGTAATTGCTGTTCCGGCATTACCTACACCGTAAATACCATTTACAAAACCGTGACTCTCTTTCGGAAAGTATTTTGGTAAAGAAGTTACCCCTACAGAGAATACAGCACCACCGATTCCGACAAATAATCCACCAATAATTAAATCCATCATAGAATTGGCAACACTAATATAAAAGACAGGAAATAATAATAAAATAAAACTAATAAAGAATAATTTTCTTGCTCCGAAACGATTTGTCCAATAACCAATTGGAATGCGAAGAACAGAACCTAAAATAACCGGTACTGCTGTTACTATAGAAATTTGTCCCGCAGTTAATGGAATATCCGCTTTAATATAAGGCATTAATGATGATAAAATGACCCATACCATAAAACCGATAACTAGATTAGAAGTTTGTAAACTTAATTGAAAATTAGGACTTTTCATCCTGTTCCCTCCTATGTATGCATAGTTATATTCATTCTCTCCAGCCTAATCACGTCCTAACATGATTAGGCTGAAAAGAATCAACCACCACTTACTGGCGGAATCATGGCTACGACATCGCCAACTTGAATGATGTCATCCTCATTTGCATACTCTTCATTTATAGCGACCATTATCTCACTTGAAATTGCTACGTTGTATTTCTTATTGAGGACTTCCTTGAGTTCCGCAACCGTAATATTTTCACAATCTATGTGTAATGCTGGCTTACTTACTTCTTCTTGCAAATGTGCAAATAATAGTACTTCAATCATATTCTCATCTCCTTTCCAGGCTCGCCATTACTATATGCTGTTTTCTCTAACTGATCGCCTATCCACGACTCTCCATCTTCCCAAAACTCTTTCTTCCAAATCGGCACCATTTGCTTTATACGCTCCATAATATATTCGTTTGCCTCATATGCAGCTTTCCGGTGTGGTGTAGAAACAGCGACGACAACAGCAAGATCCGAAATTTGTAACGTACCAATGCGATGTGTAATTGCCACATATGTCCCAGGCCACTTCTCCTCGACCTCGGTACCAATCTTCTCAAGTTGTTTTTCCGCCATTGTTTTATAAGCAACATACTCTAAATATAACGTGCGACGTCCTTTCGTAAATTCTCTGACAGTACCAATAAAAGTAGTAACCGCACCACACTCGCGCCGAATTACTTTGCTAGTAACACTTTCAATTGAAATAGGTGTATCAATTACTTCATAATACGTTTGTGTCATCTTGCACCTCTTATCTTTGTATAAATTAGCAACCTATTTTCCTATTATTTGTATGATTGAAGTGGTTCTTTCCATGGCCACTCACTTCCGACGTTTAATTCTAATAACAGTACCGAAACAGTTATTCCTGCTTCAAATCCTCTCGTTCCCCCTGGCAAAACGATAAATGCATTCGCTTCTGCAAGTGAAGAAATTGCGCTAGATTTATCTAAACCAACTGGTGTAACCTGCAATTGGCCATCTACAATTTCCACTCTCCCTCTTACAAAACGAGTAAACGGATTTGCTTTTGGAAAGTCTTTCTGTAAAATTGCTTCTACACGATATAAGTGGGGATTTTTCTTATGCAAGTATGTTTCAATGACTGGTCGAACATATAATTCACAACCGACATAACAAGCAGATGGATTACCAGATAGACCAAATAATAGTTTTCCTTCTAGCTCAGCTACAGTTGTCACACTTCCTGGTCGCATCGCTATTTTGTTGAAAAGTACATTTGCTTGTAATTCCTCATAAATAGCCGGTAAATAATCATAGTCTCCTACTGAAACGCCACCAGTTGTAATTAATATATCAACTTCTTTTATCGCTTTTTTTACAATGTTATAACACGTCTCAAAATCGTCAGCGAATTGCCCATAATACTGTACAATTCCGCCTGCTCGTTCAATTTGAGCAGCTACCATATAAGAGTTACTATTTCGAATCTTTCCTGGCTTTAATTGTTCATGTACTTCGAGCAGTTCACTTCCTGTCGTTACAATTCCAATGACTGGCTGTTTTACAACATATACCGTACTATAACCAAACGTAGCAAGAAGCGCTGCTACTCCTGGATTAATAACAGTCCCTTTTTTCACAAGGATGCTATTTTGTTTTACATCTTCTCCTTTAAAAGAAATGTTATCACCAGCAGCGAAAGAGCGTTTTAATGCCATATAAGTCTTTTCGTTTTCTGCAAATGCTTCCGTTAGCTCTAACATAACAACCGCATTACACCCTGCTGGAATTGCGGCTCCTGTCATAATACGGACAGCTTGAAATGCTTTCACTTCTTCTGTAAAAACAAAACCTGCTCCAATTTCACCAATTACTTCAAACATAATCGGGTTACTGCTACTGGCTTCTTTCGTATCTTCTGCTCGAATCGCAAACCCGTCGTACGGAGAGCGATCAAAATGCGGGACATCATGATCTGCAATAACATCTTCTCCAAGCGTTCTACCGTAGCTTTCTATAAGAGAAACCTTTTCTATTTCACCTTGGTAAGCATATTCCATTACTCGTGCAACTGCTTCTGCCACTGAGATTGGTGTACGTTTTTCTAACATTCTTTTTTCACCTCGTTTTTGGAACGTGAAACTTACTTTCTAGTCAGCCTATATATTTTGCGTATAATCGTTTTGCTATTTTCACATCATTTGTTCCATGAATAAATGCCCTACCGTCTGTAAATAAAACGAAACGATATTCATCAATTAGAAATGATAGTAAGTAAGGCGTTTTTTGGACATGTACACTTTTTTGTAATCGTTTTTGAACTTCCTCTAAATGAAGAACACGTTTTATCCCTGGGCGGATTTGAACCGTATTCCGTCCACATAGCACTTCCGTTTTCATCTGTGCTTCAAATGTTAAACTTGGATACGTGCGTGTATTTCCACAAGATGGACATGTATTTTTCTTCTGTCTATTTACTTTTAATGAGAGATGCTGATTGTTCCAAATATCAAATGATAACATTGTCCCTCTTAGCACCTCGAAATCATCCACCAATATTTTCATAGCCTCTGTTACTTGATGTGCAACGACCATTTGTACAGCTGGTTGAATAATTCCTGCTGTATCGCATGTTGCACCGCCCATAGGATGATCCATTAAGCAGCGAAAACATGGTGTTTTCCCTGGAAGAATTGTATACGTTACACCGTAACTTCCAATACATCCACCGTATATCCAAGGTATATTTTCTTTTTGTGAAATATCATTTATAAGTAGGCGCGTATCAAAATTGTCAGTCGCATCTATTATGAGATCCACTTCTTTTGTTAACTCTTTTATTTCTTGCAGTGTGACATCCGTTACAACTGGTACAATTTCCACTTCAGAATTAATCTTTCTTAAATGCTCTGCCGCTGCAATTGCTTTCGGTTTGCACTGCTGTGCATCTTCTTCTGTATATAACTGTTGCCGTTGTAAATTACTACATTCGACGTAGTCACGGTCAGCAATTGTCAATTTCCCAATTCCCATCCTAACGAGCGCTTCTGCATTTGCAGCTCCTAGTGCACCCGCACCGATTAGAAGCACATGCTTTTCTCTTATTTTTCTTTGTCCCATTTCACCAATTCCAAAAAACAATACTTGCCTTGAATAACGCTCCTTCATATGGAATCCTCCTTTCGTTATCCACCAATGTAAGACATTTCAACTTTTGGACGTTTATTTGTACTTTCAGCAGTTCTTTCATCTGAATATCGATCTGTTCTAAACTCCCATGTATGTTTGAGAATTTTTAGTAGTGATGCATCCGAAATATTTTCTCTAAGAAGCGTTCGTAAGTCCGTTCCTTTTTCTCCAAATAAGCACGTAAAAAACTTGCCGTCTGCCGAAATACGAGCTCTCGTACAAGAAGAACAAAATGACTCAGATACTGAAGTAATAAATCCAACTTCTGCATCACTCCCTATATATCGATACAATTTCGCAACTTCTCCAAAGTAACGAGGTTTAACAGGCTCAATCGGATATACACGATTAATCTTCTCTATTAATTGTTCCTTCGTAATGACTTGTTCAAAGTTCCAGCCGTTTGTACTGCCCACATCCATAAACTCTATAAAACGGAGCTGAATTTCTTGTTCTTTAAAGTAACGAGCCATATGAAGAATTTGACTATCATTCATTCCTTTTTTTACGACCATATTTACCTTTACTTCTAACCCTGCGTTCTTTGCTTCTTCAATTCCTTTTAATACAGGTTTTGTGCTTACATTTCGTCCATTAATTTTTTTGAAGACATAATCCTCTATCGCATCTAAACTAATATTTACACGTTTTAATCCCGCTTCTTTTAACGCCTTTGCTTGTTTTGCTAAATGAATACCATTTGTTGTGAGTCCAATATCTTTTAAGCCTTCTAGCTTTGCAAGTCTTACAATTAACGTCGGTAAGTCTTTACGCAATAACGGTTCACCGCCAGTAAGCCTAATTTTATTGACTCCCATACTTATAAATAATCTCGCTAATCTTTCTATTTCATCGAACGTTAGTAAAAGCTCTTCCTGTAAAAAAGCGTAATCAGGTCCGAACACTTCAGCAGGCATACAGTATGTACACCTAAAATTACAACGATCAATAACTGAAATACGTAAATCTTGAAGTGGCCGTTCTAAAGAATCTTTCATGTTCTCATGCATCTATATCCCTTCTTTTCTGCTGCAATCCTTAGTAAGCTTTCGTTTTTTATTTGCCTTCATTATAAAAAAGAAGTTACATATTCAATGTGACTTTTCTCACATTACTTTCCCCATTCAAAAATTCTTCACAAATCCGTTCGAATTTTGTTCACATCTTTACTCTCATCCGCTTTGTCTATTGCATTTTTCAAACTAAAAACTGAAAATCTCTTCCCTTTACGGTCATTGAAATTTCAATTTATTTTTAAAATAGCTCTTGCATTTTCATCATACTTACACTCAAAATAGGAAATGTATTGCTTATAAGAAGAAAGGTGATCACTGTGGCAAACAGTATGACATTATCTCAAGATTTAAAAGAATTACTTGCATCTGTTGAATATAAAATGCAAATTAAAAAAGGTAGTTTTATTTTTCAAGAGGGTATGGAGGCAACAGAGCTCTATATCATCCACTCAGGAAAAGTACAAATTAGTAAATTAAGTGCTGACGGGCAAGAATTAACACTCCGTATTTGTTCGGCATACGACATTATTGGAGAATTAACATTATTCACGGACAATGCGAAGTATTTATTAAATTCAAAATGCCTTGAAGATGTTGAAGTAGGAGTTATAAAGCGTGAAACCTTAGAAAAAGCATTACTCCAAAAACCCGCACTTGTATTTGAATTTATGAAATGGATTAGTGAACATTTAAGAAGAATGCAAACGAAGTTCCGAGATTTAGTATTACACGGCAAAAAAGGTGCCCTGTATTCTACTCTTATACGAATGACAAATAGTTACGGTGTATTAAAAGAAAATGGGATTCTCATCGATTTACCATTAACGAATCAAGAACTTGCTAATTTCTGTGCAACTTCACGTGAAAGTGTAAATCGAATGTTAAATGAATTAAAAAAGCAAGGTACAATTTCGATTCATAAAGGAAAGATTACGATCCACGATTTACAATTTTTAAAATGTGAAATTGCCTGTGAAGATTGCTCTGCTTCTGTTTGCAGCATTGATTAGCATCTTATTTAGATGCTAATCTTTTTTCAATTTAAGCTACTTATTAACGGTTATTCCCTATATAAACAAAAACGAGGCCTTCCATATTAGACCTCGTTTTGTTTTAACCATTAGCTCCTATCCGTTTACAGCAGTATTATTTTTTCAACTCATTAGGAATACGTCTTCTGTAAATTACATAACTACGGCTTACATATTTAATTGGGGCACTAAATACATGTACAAGTCTTGTAAATGGCCATACTGCGAATAGACCCATCCCTGCAAGAATGTGAATTTTAAACCAAACTGGTACTTCCATCATATATTCAACTTTCGGTTGGAAAATAAAGAGACTTCGGAACCAAGGACCAATCGTTGTACGATAATCAAATCCTTTTGAATCGATATTTAAAAATGTTGAAGAAAGTCCTGCTAGCATTACGATAAGTAATAAAATAAGCGCAATATAATCTCCCTTTGTACTCGTTGCAATGATACGTTTTACTGTTACGCGGCGGTACGTTAATATAATTAAACCGATAATAGAAGCAACACCTGCCGGAAGCCCAAAACTAATTGCTACTACATGATATATATGCTCAGAAATACCTATTGAACGGTATACAGCTTCTGGAATTAAAATCCCCATAACATGACCGCCAATTACGAACATGATCCCAAAGTGGAATAATAGACTTCCGACCCGAAGCATTTTCTTTTCTAATAGTTCACTAGATTTTGATGTCCATCCAAATTGATCATAATTGTATCTAAAAATATGTCCACCGATAAAGATTGCAAAAATGATATAGGGAAACAATACCCATAGAAATTGATCCATCATTTTAACAACCCTCCTTTCTAATTTGTCTGTACACCCCATGCTTCGATAGCGAGTAGCACAGCCGCAAGAATTGGTTCATACATACTACCTGCTTCTTTTAATTGAACGTGTAATGCTTGTATATTCTCCGTGTATTTATTCATAATTGGTTCACTGTCTTGCTCATTTGCATTTGCAAAAAACTCAAGAAAAAGTGGTAAATAATCAGGTAGTTCTTTATCCGTTACTTCAAAACCAGATTTTTTATAATGCTGCTTTAACTCTAATAATTCAATACCTCTTTCTCTTTGTTCACCAGTGTTCATATAAGTAAGATACATATTTGTTTTCTTACCAAAATCGAATGTATATACGTAACTATCAATGAGTTGATCATTCGTTTTATCTAGCGCTTGCTTTATAAAGGCTGTAAGTGATGCTTTAACTTCTTCCTTTTCTATCGTTTCAATCTCTTCTTGCAATTCAGTTACAGCTTCTCTCCACCCTAGTTCAGGATAGGAGAGAAGAAAAGAAGAACAAGAAAAAGCAGTTTGTAAACTTTGTTTCATCATTTTCTGCCCCCTTTATTTAAGAAATTGTCATACAAGAGCCTGGACCACCTGCGAATGCTAAACCACAGCTTCCTTGTTCGCTATATAAATCTGCCACTTGTTCACGGTGAGTGCCCGGAATGACGAAGCGATCTTTATATTTCGCAATAGCAAGAAGACGATACATATCTTCTACATCCTGTTTCGTTAAACCAAGTTCTTTTAATACCGCTTCATTTGGCTCTTTATTAATTTGTAGCGCTCTCATATGCGTTCGCATAACAGCCATTTTCTTCAATGTAAGACGAATATGCGATTCATCCCCTGCAGTGAGTAGATTCGCTAAATATTGAATTGGAATACGCATATTATCGATAGCAGGGAAAATCTCTTCTGCTTGCCAGTTACTGCCTTTCCCTTCCACCATATTCATAATTGGGCTAAGCGGCGGAATATACCAAACCATCGGCATTGTACGGTAGTCTGGATGAAGAGGCAGAGCAATTTTCCAATCGATAATCATTTTATAGATTGGTGACTCTTGTGCTGCTTTAATCCATTCTTCAGGAATGCCTTGTTTTTTCGCTTCAGCTGCTACTTCTGGATCATTTGGATCTAGGAAAACAGTAAGCTGAGATTCATATAAATCTTTTTCGTCTTCAACAGAAGCCGCTTCTTTTACTTTGTCAGCGTCATATAGCATTACCCCAATATACCTGATACGTCCTACACATGTTTCTGAACAAATTGTTGGCATACCAGCTTCAATACGAGGGAAACACATTGTGCATTTTTCAGCTTTATTCGTTTGCCAGTTAAAATACACTTTTTTATATGGACAAGATGATACGCAGAACCTCCAAGCACGACATGCATTTTGATCTACAAGAACAATGCCGTCTTCTTCACGTTTATACATCGCACCAGATGGACAAGATGATACGCAAGACGGATTCATACAATGTTCACATATGCGTGGTAAATACATCATAAAGACGTTTTCAAAATCTGTTTTAATTTCTTCTTCCATTTTCTTTACGTTCGGATCTTGTAATCCTGTTATATGTCCACCAGCTAAATCATCTTCCCAGTTCGGACCCCATTCAATTTTGTCTATAAATTCGCCTGTAATTGCTGATTTCGGACGAGCAACTGGTTGATGCTTACGCTGCGGGCTATTTGTTAATGTTTCATAATCATAATTCCAAGGTTCAAAGTAATCATCAATTGTTGGTTGATCTGGATTGTGGAAAATGTTCATAAGACGTTTCATTTTCGAACCTGATTTCAGCTGAATTTCACCATTTTTCAATTCCCAGCCGCCTTTATATTTCTCTTGATCTTCCCATTGTTTCGGATAACCAATTCCAGGTTTCGTTTCTACGTTATTAAAGTACATATATTCCGCACCTGGACGATTTGTCCAGGTGTTTTTGCATGTTACGCTACAAGTATGGCAGCCGATGCATTTATCTAGGTTCATTACCATTCCGACTTGTGCTTTAATCTTCAAGCCAATCTACCTCCTTCAGTTTACGGATGACAACATTTAAGTCACGCTGATTCCCAGTCGGACCATAGTAGTTAAATCCATAGCTTAATTGGCCATATCCACCAATCATATGTGTTGGTTTAACATGAATACGGGTTGGACTATTATGCGTTCCCCCGCGGGTGCTTGTTAATTTCGTACCAGGCACGTTAATGTGGCGATCTTGTGCATGGTGCATAAATGCCATTCCTCTCGGTATACGGTGCGTTACGACAGCACGTGCTACAACAACACCGTTACGGTTAAAGCACTCGATCCAATCATTATCTGCGACGCCAGCTTCATTCGCATCATCTTTATTCATCCAAACAGTTGGACCACCTCTAAATAGCGTTAACATCGGTAATGAATCGAAGTACATACTATGAATCGACCACTTATTATGCGGTGTTAAATAGTTTAGTGTAATCTCTTTCCCTTCTACTTCAGGGCGTGACTTACGGAACGGTTTATGTTGCAGAATTGGTTTAAATGTTGCCATCGTTTCACCAAATTCTTTCATCATGTCATGGTCTAAGTAGAAAGATTGTCGACCAGTTATCGTTCTCCAAGGAATAAGACGTTCCACATTTGTTGTAAACGGTGAGTAACGTCGTCCACCTTTTTCTGAACCTGTAAAGGCCGGAGAAGTAATTACTGTTTTCGGTTGTGCTGTAATTTGTTCGAATGTAAAGCATTCTTCTTCACGTTCTTCTGCTAAATCACGTAATTTTAGATCTGTTTGTTTTTCAAGTGCTTCCCATGCTTTTACTGCCATATGACCGTTTGTTGTAGAAGAAAGCGTTAATACCGCTTCAGCAGCATTGATTGCTTCTTTTATGTCTGGACAACCTTTCGCAATAGTATCCGTTCGAACAACTCCTAATTTGCTCTTTAATTGCTCATACTCTTTTTCTGCTGACCAAGAGATCCCTTTCGTACCAATCGGTTGTTTTCCGGCATTTGGTCCAAGTGCTGTCATTTTGTCATAAATCGTTTTATAATCCCTTTCAACAACATGAATTTGCGGCATCGTTTTACCCGGTATTGGTTCACACTCACCTTTGCTCCAATCTTTAATCTTGCCAAGTGGTTGCGCTAATTCTTGCGGTGTATCGTGAAGAAGTGGTGTTGCAACAACTTCTTTCATTGGTTCAAGATCAACCTTCTTCGCTAAATCTGAAACAGCTTTAGAAAGTGAAGTGAAAATATCCCAGTCAGAGCGTGCTTCCCAAGGTGAACCGATTGCTGGATTAAATGGATGTACAAATGGATGCATATCTGTACTACTTAAATCATGTTTTTCGTACCAAGTTGAAGCAGGTAAGACGATATCAGAATACAGTGCTGTTCCAGCCATACGGAAATCTAAATTAATGAGTAAATCAAGCTTCCCTTCTGGTGCTTCTTCATGCCACTTAATTTCTTCTGGTCGTAATGAATCACTATCGTCATTCATTAATCCGTTTGTTGTACCTAATAAATGTTTTAAGAAATATTCATGCCCTTTACCAGAACTTGAAATTAAATTCGCACGCCATACGAATAAGTTGCGCGGGAAGTTGTTTTTGTTATCTGGATCTTCAATCGCAAATTTCAGTTCTTTTTCTTTTAATTTTTGTGCAACATATTTTCCGATTTCTTCTTGCGTTGTTGCGCGAGCAGCAACAGCTTCTTTATATAATTCAATTCCATTTTTCTCGAATGTCGGATAAGAAGGTAACCAGCCGAGTCGTGCTGCTAATACGTTGTAATCACCGTGATGTTGATAACGTGAGTTACCTTCAATTGGTGATGCTAAATGTCCAACAGGTGTATCTTCATAGCGCCATTGATCTGTTACGAAATAGAAGAAAGATGTACCATTTTGTAATTTTGGTGGCCCTTGCCAATCTTTTGCCATCGCGATTGTTTGCCATCCTTCTGCAGGTCGTAACTTTTCTTGACCAACATAATGCGCCCATCCCCCGCCGTTTACTCCTTGTGCTCCAACTAGAAGAACAAGATTTAAAACTGCGCGATAAATCGTATCAGAATTAAACCAATGGTTAATACCAGCTCCAACAATAATCATCGAGCGACCATTTGTATCAACGGCATTTTGTGCGAACTCACGAGCGATTTGAATAATTAGTTCTCGTTTCACTCCTGTCATTTTCTCTTGCCATGCAGGTGTAAACGGTACATCATCATTGAAGTCTTTCGGCTCTTGTCCGCCAAGCCCTCGGTTCACGCCGTAATTTGCTAACGTTAAGTCGTATACAGTTGTAACGAACACTTCGCCTTCTTCTGTCATAACCTTTTTCACTGGAATTGTACGTTCTAATACTTTGTTTCCATCATCAGAGAAGTACGGGATTTGTACAGTTCCAATCGATTCTTCCATTCCAAGTAAAGAAAGACGTGGATCAATCTTTTCACCTGTTTCTTCATCTTCTAAACGCAAGTTCCATTTCTTTTCGTTATCCCAACGTGAGCCCATTGTGCCTTGAGGTGTTGCAAAATCATTCGTGTTCTCGTTCCAAAGAACAGGTTTCCATTCTCCTAACTTCGTTTCGCGTCCAATATCAGCAGCGTTTAAGAAACGATCAGCAACGAATTGATCTCCTTTTTGTTTCAATGTGACAAAGAAAGGAAAATCAGTATATTGCTTCGCATACTTTGTGAAATATTCCACTTGATTATCTACGTAAAACTCTTGTAAGATCACATGCCCCATTGCCATCGCAAGTGCACCATCTGTACCTTGTTTCACACTAATCCAATCATCCGCAAACTTTGTAGATTCAGCGAAGTCAGGACTGACAGAAACGACTTTCGTTCCTTTATATCGAACCTCTGCTAAAAAGTGAGCATCTGGTGTTCTCGTCATCGGTACATTTGAACCCCATGTCATAATGTAACCAGAGTTATACCAGTCACTACTTTCTGGTACATCTGTTTGATCGCCCCAAATTTGCGGAGAAGCTGGTGGTAAATCTGCGTACCAATCATAGAAACTAAGCATCGGGCCACCCATAAGTTGCATAAAACGACTACCAGCAGCATGACTTAACATCGACATAGCTGGAATTGGTGAAAAGCCAACATTTCGGTCTGGACCGTATTTAATTACTGTATAAAGTAGAGAAGCTGAAACGAGTTGTAACACTTCATCCCAATTCGCACGAATAAATCCACCTTTACCACGCGCCTGCTTATACGTACGTGCTTTTTCAGGGTTTTCCACAATACTTTTCCAAGCATCTAGTGGTGACTCGTTATTTTGTAGCTCCTCTTGCCACATACTCCAAAGAACACCACGTACATACGGATATTTCACACGAAGTGGACTATAAATGTACCAAGAAAAACTTGCTCCACGCGGGCATCCTCGTGGTTCAAAATCTGGCATATCAGGACCTGTAGTCGGATAGTTAAGCTCCTGCCCTTCCCAAGTTACAATTCCATCTTTCACATATATATTCCAGCTACATGAACCAGTACAGTTCACGCCGTGTGTAGAACGAATTACTTTATCATGCTGCCAACGCTTTCTGTACACATTTTCCCATTCGCGATCTTCATATGTTTCTTGTGTATGATTATCGTTATAACGATCTATTGGTGAAAAATATTTTAAACGTCTCATTAGTGCTGAAGGTTTCTTCTTCATACTGTTCACTCCTTTAATACGTCTCTCTTACATACCCTTACTATAAGAGAGGTTGTAAAATACAGATGTGACATTTCGCACAGTTCAAGAGATTGTCAAAAATTCAGTAGAAAATAAGTTTGTGAGAAAATCTTTTGTTCCGTTGTGAAGATTATGGTTAATCGTAATTATTAGGAGAATGGCATTTTGAGGTATCGACTATTTTGCAATAGAAAAAACGTAGGAGAAGTTCCTACGTTTTTTCTTTATAAATATATGAAAAAGAGTTTTGATATTATTTCAAAACTGCCATAAGGAAAAGAGTATAAATTGTATGTAAGAAATTTTTTCCCAATGTTATTATTTTATATTGAGTCTGATTTTACATAAAACTACAAATCATTATTTACTGTATTGCCCTTAGTTACGGAAACAATTATACTAGATGTAATCGAAATAAATAATCTGAATATTCTTAGAATTTAAGGTAGACCTTTTACTATCTACATATAGAATTAGAAATATGTCCACTAAATTGATTAGAAAACGATAATAACATTAGGAGGATTACGATGCCCCAGCTTGATTCATTACATCCCACTGTAGAAAAAATAATCAATAATATTGAAAAAATAATGGTCGGAAAACGAAAAGAAACAATCTTAGCTTTGACAGCTCTCCTAGCTGAAGGTCATGTGCTATTAGAAGATGTTCCTGGTGTCGGGAAAACAATGCTAGTACGTGCGCTTTCTAAATCCATTGATGCTGATTATAAGCGAATTCAATTTACACCTGATTTATTGCCTTCAGATGTAACAGGAGTTTCTATTTATAATCCGAAAGAGCTCCAATTTGAGTTCAAGCCTGGACCAATTATGGGGAATTTAGTACTTGCTGATGAAATTAATCGTACATCGCCAAAGACACAATCTGCTTTACTTGAATGTATGGAAGAAGGCAATATTACAATAGATGGCATTACAAGACCTTTACCAAAGCCATTCTTTGTCATGGCTACACAAAATCCGGTCGAATATGAAGGAACATATTCTCTACCAGAAGCTCAGCTCGATCGTTTCTTATTGAAACTAAAAATGGGATATCCTACACCAGAAGAAGAATTTGAAATTTTAAACCGAATGGAAAAAATAAATCCACTCTCTCAATTACAGGCCATTACTACAATAGAAGAATTACTTTATTTACAACAAAGCGTACGGGTAGTAAGTATGGACAAAGCAATTAAGCATTATATTGTAAAGCTTGTTAATCAGACTCGTACATACAGTTCTATACAGCTAGGTGCAAGTCCACGTGGCTCAATTGCTTTAATGAAAGCTTCACAAGCTTATGCATTTATCCATGGCAGAAATTATGTTATTCCAGACGATGTTAAATTTTTAGCCCCTTACGTTTTAGCGCATAGACTCATTTTAAAAATGGAAGCAAAATTTGAAGGAATAACTGGCGAACAAGTTATCGCAAAAATCGTTGCACGAACTACCGTTCCGACTCAAAGGACGATGAACCCTTGATGAAACGAATACTGCTAGCACTATATCACGTTACGAAGTTATTGCTACTCCCTTTATGCCTAGTCTTAACATTTGTGTACGCTATGTTTCAAGGAGGGTTTGTAAGTTGGTTTTTATTTTACAGCACAATTCCCATTGCTCTTTATTCACTACTACTACCCTTCTACGCTTTACGGGACGCTGAAGTAAAGCGAATAACAAACAAAAATGGGTATGTAGTAGGAGAACAATTTGTAAGCACGATTACAATAAAAAGAAAATTTCCTTTTCCCTTACTTTATTTAGTTATAGAAGATGAACTGCCACCACAATTTATAAGTTGTAAACAAACAAAGATGAATAAGGTAGTACTCTTCCCAGGATTGAAACGACATATTTCGTTTCAATATGTTATTGATACAATCTCTAGAGGCGAGCACACTTTTTCAAGCGTTCGTGTCAAAACTGGCGATTTATTCGGCATGATGGAGAAAGAAGTAACTTTTTCAGTTCCAGATACATTTTTAGTCTATCCCCACTATGTAGATATAACGTATCGACAATTGGAAAATCATTTCGAACAAGGAGCGCTTTCAGCAAATATAAATTCAGCAAAAGACTCTACAATCTCTGTCGGTGTCAGAGACTATAAACCTGGTGATCGCTTTTCATGGATTGATTGGAAAGCAACTGCACGAACAAACAATATTATGACAAAAGAGTTTGAACAACAGCGCAGCCATAATATCATGATATTCATAGACAGAACCGAGTCTCCTCTATTCGAATCAGTCGTCACATTTACTGCCTCTATCGTAAGGGCTGTCTTGAAACAAAATTCACCAGCATCATTCGTGTCTATTGGAAAAGAACAAACTATTTTCCCTTTAGACAATGGAGATACGCAGTTACAACAAATCCTTTGTCATTTAGCAAAAGTGCAAGCAGACAGTGTATTCCCGCTCTCCCAGAATGTAGACATGGAACTAAGAAAAATTTATGAGCCCGTCACGGTTATACTCGTGACCAGTAATCTTTCTCCCGATATTCAAAAGGCGGCTGATTGTGCTGCTATAAGAAATAGAAAATGTATGGTTTTTGTCGTGAAAGAAAAAGCGACTCAACTTTCACACCGAGAAATCAGTATAATAGAAACTCTAAAAAAACGACAAATATTTGTAAACACGGTTTATGAAAACCGGTATACAAACGTGTTTTTTGAGGTGAGCAAATGATAACATTACAAGCAAAATACAAGTGGGATACGAACAGATTCTTTATGCATGCATGTGTATTTCTTCTTTTACTAGAATGGCTAAGACCTCTTATAGGTATTACAAATGTAGGTAGATTAGATATTTTCGTAACATTTATAGGAATTTGCTTCGCTCTCTCTTTTTTTCAAACGAGGTGGCAGATTCCAATAAAAATTGTCACAGTCCTATTTATCATTCATTCCCTATATTATAAAAATGCTTTTATAAATCCATCTTGGCTAACAGCATTCTTTTCTGATATGTTTCAAAATTCCTCCCTGTTTTTCCAAGGGAATTTACTAGATATTTCTCCAGTTTTTCCGACGGTTTTATTTTTTCTCTCATTTTGGTTTTTGAGTTCTTTTACTTCATTTTGGATTATTCATAAAAAACGTGGGTTTCTATTTCTTGTATTGACTATTATTTATATCGCAACTTTTCATAACTTACATTTATACAATGCAAACTACGCTATTATTCGTACTGTTGTCATCGGCTTTTTTATGCTTAGTCTTCTTCAAGTAGAACGAATAAAAGAACGTGAACACTTACAAAATTATGCTAGGGAAATCTCAAAATTACTTAGACCACTTACAATATTTATTGTATTATTAGCAGCCATCGCATACTTTGCTCCAAAATTTGGCCCTCAATGGCCAAACCCAATGGATTTTTTAAAATTCAACACATCTGAAGCAAGTAAAGAAAAAAAAGTTTCTACAATTGGGTATGGTTTAGATGACTCACGATTAGGTGGTCCTTTTAAGGCGGATCCTACAATTGTTTTCACAGCACGAACGCAAAACAAACAATATTGGAGAGTCGAAACGAAAGATTTTTATACCGGAAAAGGCTGGGAGGTTTCTGAAAATCCGAAAAAGGTTTCTTTTAAAAATAAAAACGACGTCGTAAGCTGTTACGAACAAAATACAAAAACAGAAACTACTGAGGCAACAATTACCATGCAAAAAAGTTACCCTCACCTTACCTATCCAGCAGGATTAGTAACAGTTGAAGCTTCTTCTGATGTATCATACAGTGTTGACCCGTTTTCAGAAAAAATTTATACAATGAATGGAGACTCTTCTACTACTTTACATTCGTATAAAGTAACATATGAGATCCCTGAGTTTTCCATAAAAAACTTGAAAGCTGTAAAAACAAATGAAGGTCAAGAAACAAATCCTTATTTTATGACAAAGTACACACAACTTCCCGAGTCATTACCACAGCGCGTAAAAGACTTGGCTATCAATCTTACAAATGATAAAGACAACCGATATGATAAAGTATTAGCTATTGAAAATTACTTCACAGACAACTCTTTTACATACGAATCAACGAATGTCTCATTCCCTGCCAAAAGCCAAGATTATGTAGATCAATTCCTTTTCGATACAAAAAGCGGCTACTGTAATAATTTTTCGACGTCTATGATTGTACTACTTCGTTCTGCCGGGATTCCAGCTCGCTGGGTGAAAGGCTATACAGAAGGAACTCTTGACAATACACTTGCCTCTGCAGAAGGTGAGGATGTTTATACAATCACGAACGATAACGCACACTCTTGGGTCGAAGTATATTTCCCAGAATACGGATGGATTCCATTCGAACCGACAAAAGGATTTACTAATCCCTATAATTTTATAAATAATACGCCTGCTCCTATTTCACAAAATAGCGAAGCAAATAATTCTAATAACGAGCAAATACAACAACGAAATAATGAAGCAAAACTTAAAAGTTTAATTGAAAATACAGAAGAAGCTTCTACTAAAAAGGTCACAAATTCTAAAACTAGTTTTTCTTGGTGGTATGTATTCCTCTCTACGGCACTAATTAGTATTATAGGATACATTCTCTTCACCACTAGAATGAAATGGATGACATTTCTTATTATTCATTTCTATAAATACCGAAAAGATGATGCTGTTTATCAAAAAGCTTACGGTGCACTTTTAAAACAATTTGCGAGAATTGGCATACCACGGGGTGAAAGTCAAACATTCCGAGAATACGCTCTCCATATCGATACACTTTACAACTCGGCCGATATGCAACAACTTACTGCCAGTTATGAGAACGCTATGTATCAACAGGGGCAGGCTACGGTAGAATGGAAGAAATCCGTACACTTATGGGAAGTGCTTATGAAAAAAGCAGCTTCTCCACCTAAATCAGATGGCTTTGATACAGTTATTTAATCTTGAAAATTTGAGTTTAAAGAAAACGTCTCAAAGAACTACATTGTTCTTTGAGACGTTTTTTAATAAAGTGAAACTCCTACTTATTCCCCAAGCACCTTCTCAATCTCAACCTCTAAATCTACCGGCTTCGTCTGCGGAGCAAAACGCCCTACTACTTTCCCGTCTTTTCCGATTAAAAACTTCGTAAAATTCCATTTCACTGCTTTCATACCAAGTAAACCTGGTGCTTGTTCTGTCATGTATGTATATAGAGGGTGAGCCTTATCACCTTTCACATCAACCTTTGCAAACATCGGGAAGTTTACACCGTAGTTTAATTCACAAAAGCTAGTAATGTCCGCTTCTGTACCTGGTTCTTGTCCCCCGAATTGGTTACAAGGAAATCCAAGTATTTCGAGTCCTTGGTCTTTATATTTATCATATACCTCTTGTAATCCTTTATATTGTGGTGTGAAACCACATTTGCTAGCTACATTGACAATAAGAAGTGCTTTTCCTTCGTAATCTTTTAACGATTTTTCTTCACCTGTAATTGTTTTAGCTGAAAAATCATAAACTGTCATTGTCTTTGCCCCTCTCTTCACTATCATTCTATGTTTATACTATACTACATTCGTGAATATACAGCTCTTATTACGTACTTATAAGTTGTAATGATAGCGCTTTATTTCTGTTCGAAAATTCGACACAAACTACTAGACTTTTATGATGGAAAGTTTTACAATTGAAATGTGAACAAAATGTGACAGTTTATATTCCATTATAAAAGAAAAGGATGGTGTTCATTATGAAAACTGCACAACATGAAACGATTTCAAATCGCGAGTTTTATTTCGTACTATATATGATGTTATTGTTTGTTACTGGCTGGGTAATCGATGTAAATGGTTTATTCTTAAGCTCCTACTTTAATTTAGCAGGAGAGATTATGCTTCCATTAGTAGGCGGGATTGTTGGACTGTTCATTATGTCTATTAATAAACAACAAACGAAATAATAGTATTACAAAAAGGCAGAAGACGAGCTTCGTTTTCTGCCTTTTTTCTATTTTAGCGTATAATAAAAACATGCAGTATATAAGGAGTGGTAAAGATGAAAAAAGTAGAGCAATTATCTTCTCACCTATATCTTATTGATGATTTCGATTTACAGCATAATGAACGAACAGGTACGTACGTTTTATTAGGTGACGATATTACTTTAATTGAAACTTGTGCAGCCCCTTCTCTTCCGTATATTTTAGACGGCTTACAACAATTACATATTGATTTAAACGATGTTAAAAACATTATCGTTACACATGTGCATTTAGATCACGCTGGAGCAGCTGGTTTAATGATGGAAAAGTGCCCAAATGCTACTTTATATGTGCATTCTCGTGGTGCTCGTCATATGATTGATCCAACAAAACTTATTTTAGGTGCAAAAGCTGTCTACAAAGAAGATTTCGATAAACTCTTTGATCCAATTCTTCCAATTGAAGAAGAACGTGTTCATATTGTACAACATGGTGATACGTTAAAAATTGCAAAAGATCGCACCCTTACATTTTATGATACACCAGGACATGCGAAGCACCATATTAGCATTCACGATTCATTAACAAACGGGATTTTTACTGGCGATACAATTGGAATTTATTATAGAGAACTCGCAGACGTTGATGTAGAGTTATATCTACCATCAACGTCCCCTTCACAATTCCAACCAGATGCGATGATTACTTCTAAAAATCACATTCAAAGTATGAATGTAGATACTATTTATTTCGGTCATTACGGCGCATCCTCTCATGTTACAGAAGTATATAATCAACTGGAATATTGGCTACCTATTTTCGTTCATACTGGTAAGGAAGTCTTTGAAAAGTATAATGATTTCGATGAAGCAACTAAAGCTTTACAAACTTTGTTAATGGATAAAATCTCTTCTCATCTTACAAAGTTAAACGTTCCATCAGATCATTCCGTTTATAATATTTTACATTTAGATATAGAAATTAGCGCAATGGGCATTATTGATTATTTCACGAAGCAAGAAAAATCAAACTCCACTATTAACTAACAGTAAAAGAAGAGATATACAACAGTAGTTATTGTATATCTCTTCTTTTTTTGAATATATTTTGAGTAAAGGATGGTGGAATATAATGCAAAAAGTGATGCTATACCTCTGCTTCACATTATTTATCGTCTTATTATTATTTGTAGGAGTAAAAATTCAATTTTATTTAGATACAGATGCACAAGTGAACTTTAACGTTTATCCAAGATTATTCTACTTTACACTCTTCCCTCTTATAGTTGGCATTTTATTACGCTTCCTTCAATCTATTAATCGCGAAACGAGTAAACAAAACTGGAGCTTTCAACCGGATAAATTTATTGCTATTACAGTGCCTACACTATTCATTTCCTTTTCCCCAGCACTACTCTTTTCACCACTTGCCGAATACCTACCTTATTTAGTTAATATTATTCTAATAAATACAACTTTTGTTACGATTATTAGTTTAATAGCTGGTTATTCCCTTTTAGATTGTTTTATACAAAAGGACAATGCAACGATGAAAAAATATAATTGAATGCTCTATTTTCTTTTAATAAAGAAAGCTCAAAGCTAAAGCTTTGAGCTTTTTTACTTATCTCACCTTTTCATCTACATACTCCATAAACTGCTCCGCTTTAATAAATCTTTCTTTGTACGCCTCAGGCACTTCTTCTACTGTTATCCCGCCACTCGATTTCGTTTTTACTAACACAGTTTGATGTGACATTAATGCCTCCATATATTGTTCATACTCTTCAGGAGTTAGTACTTCTTTACTAGATTTATGGCCATTTAATTTATCAAAATACGGATGAAGCTCCATTACTACCTTTTTCAATTCCTCTTTTTTAGCTGGTGATAATTGATCATAATCTATATTACCATTCGAATCCCCGTACGCAAGCTTTGCATTAGTTAATTTTTTCAGTTCTTTTGTAAACTCTTCATATTCCTTCGAACTCATTTCATCTTTCGCTTCTGATAATTTTGCATTAAAACGCATATACGTTTCTAATGTCATCGCTCCGGCGTGTTTTTTTAAATTCTCAAAAGATCCGTATATACCATCCGCCATAATAGATTGATATGCAAAACCGGTCGTAGGGATTAAAAATGCTGCTGCAAGCACTCCGGCGATAAGACGTTTCTTCACCTTACTTCCCCCGCGATTCATTTTGATTTGAACAATTACTTTTTCTTTTAACTCCGGCGGGGCAACAATCCCCTTCGCTTCTTCTCGTATAGATTCTCTAACTCTACAATCTAAACTCATTTCACATTCCCTACCTCTCCTAAAAAGATTTCTTCTACTTGCTCTTTTTGACGTAGTTTCTTTAATGCCGCATGAATTCTAGACTTCACTGTACCAATTGGAATATGTAATATTTGTGCTACTTCTTCTTGTGAATATTCGTATAAGTATCTTAAGATAATAACTTGTTTCAATTTATACGGTAATTTATGAATGAGTTCGATTAGTTTTTGGTTTGATATTTTACTTACAACATCGTTAGAAAAATCAATTTGCACTGGCTTTCTTTGCTCTTCTGCTTTTTTCATAATTCGTAGTCGCATCCACCTCTTTCTTCTATAAGAATGAATTTGTTTAATCGCAAGCCCAATTAGCCAAGGACGAAATGGCTTCTCGCTATCATATTTACGAAGCGATTCATATAGCTGTATGTATACTTCTTGAACGACATCATCTACATCCGTTTTATCTTCAATTAAAAAATGTGCTGTTTTATATACTTCTTGAATCGTTACATCATACAATTCGCTATACGCTTCTTTATTTCCTGATAAAGTTAATCGAATTAAATGTGCGTAATCTATTTCAGCCTTCATATTCCAGCCCTCCTTTGTCTTACACTATATATTGGCAAGTAATTCATATTTCGTTCGATTTTTCCGAAAAAATTTTTTATATAAATTAATATTATGATCCAATGAGTTCATAAGCTTCACTTATAACCACACATAACTATTATATAATTTTCCAATTTCTGATAAAGATTTAAAATGATTTATATAGTCAAATTTAGGAGGATATATGATGAAAGCTATCGTTGTAACGTCGTTCGGTGGTCCTGAAGTGATGAAATATACAGATTTGGATATACCGGCTATTTCAGAAGATCAAGTTTTAATTCGCGTTGTTGCTACTAGTGTAAATTTCGCTGATATTAAATCACGTTATGGCAAAAAAGGAAATAAAGCACTACCTTTTATTCCAGGTATAGATGCCACTGGTATTGTAGAACGCGTCGGTTCTCATGTGAAAAATATTCAACCTGGACAGCGTGTCATTGCTTTTCCTCAAAATGGATCTTACGCAGAGTACGTTGTTTCAAATGAAAATCTCACTTTCGTTTTACCCCATGAAGTCGACTTTCAAACCGCAGCTGCTTGTCCGATCGTATCTTTCACAAGCTATAATTTACTCGTGAATGTTGCAAGGCTTCAACAAAATGAATCCGTGCTGATTCATGCAGCTGCTGGCGGAATTGGTACTACCGCGATTCAACTTACAAAACGATTAGGGGCTGGAACAGTTATCGGTACTGTCGGAAGTGAAACGAAAAAAGAAATCGCTTTAGATGCTGGAGCTGATTATGTTATTTGTCATCAAGCTGAAGATTTTGTAGAGAAAGTCAATGAGCTGACAAACGGAGAAGGAGTGAATATCATTTTGGACTCTATTTCTGGAACTTTTTCTGAAAGAAGTTTAAACTGCCTTGCTTATTACGGTCGCCTCGTTCATTTCGGTAATGCTAGTGGTGAAATTGGTAACTTTCAAACGAAAGATTTACATGCAAGTTGCCGCTCTATACTCGGTTTTAGCTTTGGGACCACACGAAAAAAGCGTCCTGAACTGCTCCAAGAAACTGCAAATGAAGTTTTCCGTTATTTACATGACGGACGTTTACAAATTAAGGCTACGAAATCTTTTCCCCTTCAAGATGCAGGGAAAGCACATGAATGGGTCGAAAGTAGAAAAAGTACAGGGAAAGTAATACTAACTGTTCAGTCTTCTTCCTGAAATGAATACTTGAAACAGAGGTGGCATTCATGGGATCACGAATTATGCATGTTATTATCGCTAACGGTATTGCTGAGAAACTATCTATTCAAGATAAAACTTCTTTCTTACTTGGAGCTGTAGCCCCTGATGCTGTTCATTCAAAAAAAGAAAAAGGAACCTCACATTTTTATGCTGGTACAACGAAGAACTATACGAGAAGAATAGATTATGATTCATTTTTTCATAAATACGAAGCACATATAGATTCCCCCTTTATTTTAGGCTATTACACCCACCTCATTGCCGATGATAATTGGCTAAGTGGCTTTTTTCTACCATGGCTAAAAAATAGAATAGAAAATGACGAAACTATCGCACCCCTGTACTATAACGATTTTAAATTGTTAAATGCAAAGTTGCTTCATCATTACGATAAAGAACAACAGCTCTTCTCTCTTCTCAATCAAGAGGCTCACATTGTGGATATTGAAGAGGTTTCTAAAGAAAACGTTTTAGCTTTTCGAAAGTATCTTTTTGAAGATATGTTGTATCCCGAGCAACATTTGCATGAAGACTTACAGGTGTTTACGTTTAATCAAATTGTCGGTTACATTGAAACTGCTATTGAAAAAGGTGCATTTTTTATTACACAACTCTCTCATGAAAAATCCACTTCAAAGATTTAATCCCCCTCAATATATTTGAGAGGGATTTTCACATAGCAATATTATTATTGGTTCTTCTCCATAACCGCAAAATAATTCCCTTCACTATCAGCAAAGTTAAACACTTTACCAGAAGGCATAGTTACCATTTCTCCAACAGTAACATTTTTATTTTTTAAACCTGCATATAATTGATCCAGATTTTCTGAGAAGAACATTAAGGACGGTGTACCAAGATTTAATTCTGGGCTCATTTTCGAAATAACTTCTTTATTATGTAATATAATGCTCGTTTCAGCACCGTTAGTTGGAGCAATTTCAATCCATCTCATTCCTTGCTTGTTATCTTCCTCTGCTACTACATGAAACCCTACCTTTTCCGTCCAAAAATTTACTGCCTCATCTTGATTATTTACATATAACATAATTTGTCCTACTTTATGAATCATTTGTATTCCTCCTATTGTTTTTTTACATTCTATGTAGCTTTCTACAGCTGGTATCGTTATTCCTTTTGAGTTGGTATGTACTTCTTTGCAAAATTTATCGACTGACTCATCCCATCCAGTTCGTCAAAATAATCGTTTCTTTCAATCATGTTATATCCGTCGAATCCAATTTCATCTAATACTTTGAAGAATATATCGAAATCCACTTCACCATTTCCTACTGCTACTTCTATATACTTACTTGAACTATTACTTTTCACTTCTTTACAATCTTTAATATGAGTTTGTACTATATAATCCTTTAATAGTAATAAACCTTCTAACGGATTTTCATTTACATCACTTATTAAATTTGCTGGGTCAAAGTTAACACCTAGTCCTTTCGAGTTTGCATTTTCTAAAAATCGTTTTAATACTATTGCTTTTTCAGATCCTGTCTCAATAGCAAAGACTCCCCCAAATTTGAATGCTAATTCCCCTATCTCATAACAAACCCGCACCATTTTATCATAGCTCTCACTTTTTTCATCATCTGGAACTTTCCCAATATGAGCTGTTATTATCTTTGCTCCCAGCTCCAAACCTCTGTCAGTAATATATTTAATCTGATTTATTGCACTGTCAGCTTCTGTTCCTGTAATTCCATTTTCTCCAAAACTAATTGCTAATGATGGAATCTTTATCCCATTAAAAGATAAGCTTTTCTTTAAAGCAGTCCATTCTATCACTGGAATATTAGCTAAGTTGAAGTTTTTATTCATAGCATATAATTGAATATATTCTAAATCCCATTCCCTTGCTTTTTGTATTCCTTCGTTTACTTCAATATGTTTCGTATTCAAAAACATTCCTAATTTCCTATCCATATATGTACCTTCTTTTTATTATTTCGCATCAGTTTAATATTCGACTTTTTTATATTACTTCCTTGTACAAACTAAATGAGAAATGATTCACCCTTATCGATATTTCTTATAAGATAGATACATTTAAATTCCCTTTGTTATTCAATTACAAACAAAAAGACGTAACTATAAATAGTTACGCCTTCCCCATTATTTATCTAGGCTTTTTCTTCCCAGTAAATGCTGGTTTCTTTTTCTTAGGTGCTGGTGGCTTCGATTCTACAAATGTTCCTTTGAACATTTCTTGCTTCGTAAATACGATGCCTAGTTTTTTCGCAAATTGTAGTAATTTGCGCTCTTCTTGTGGAGTTACAAGAGATACGACAGTTCCTTCTTTACCCATACGTCCTGTACGTCCTGAGCGGTGAATATATTGGTCTACTGTGTCCGGTAATTCTAAGTGAATTACATGTGTTAAATCATCAATATCAATACCGCGTGCTGCAATATCAGTAGCAAGTAGAATTTCTAATTTTCCGCCGCGGAATGCACGCATCGTTGCTTCACGCTCTTGCTTACCTGCTTCTGCATGAAGAGCTGCTGCTTTCATTTTACGGAACTGCAATTTCTGAGTAATTTCATCTAAACGGAATGGGTCGTTTAAGAAAGCAACTGCTTTTACATCGCCCATATGCATAATTCTTCTTACATAATCATTTTTTTCGCGTCGCTCACAAATGATGTACGTATGCTCAACTAAGCTTTTTGACTCTGCACGTGTTACACGTACCACTTGTGGTTCAACTGCCAAATCACGTGCCGCGTCTTCTGCCGCTTTGGTAATTGTCGCTGAGAAGAATACTAATTGACGGTCGCGCATCGTTGATTTAATTACATCTTGTACTGCGCCCATCATCTTTTGTTTTACAATTTGATCAAACTCATCAAATACAATTGTTTTCACTTCATGCATTTTTAGCTTTTTCATACGAATTAATTCTAAAATACGTCCTGGTGAACCGACAATTACTCTCGGATGTTTCTTTAATTTTTCAACTTGGCGCTTAATATCTGCACCACCAATTAAAGATGCACCTGAAATTTCAGTTCCTGCTGTAAACTTTTGAACCTCTTCATGAATTTGCATTACAAGTTCACGTGTTGGCGCTAAAACAACAACTTGTGGCTGTTTTACTTCAGGATTAATTTTATGTAAAAGGGGTAATAAGTACGCTAACGTTTTTCCTGTTCCAGTTGGAGATTCAGCTATAACGTCTTGTCCTTCTAAAATAGTTGGAATCGCTTGTTTTTGAATTTCAGTTAATTCTTTAAAACCAGCCTTCTCCCAAGCTTCTTGTAAAAATGGTTGCATATCTTTTATCATTTGTTTTTCTCCTTTATCTCTATTTTTGAAGAAAATGCTGTATTGTTCGCACCGTTTCTATCATGTGTGAAATAACAGCTATTAAATCATCAACATGGTCTTCTGTAATCGCTTTTTGAAATAGAACCTCTACCTTATTATGATATGAAATCGCTTGCTTATTATATTCGTATGAAACTTTCTGCATAATCATTCTTTCTTTTCCCCATATAGAACGCATTAAAGTTTCAATTTCTTCGCATCCTACTTCTGGTTGTTCTAACGGGAATGAAAATGCTAGCTTCATTTCACAACCTGGTGTAAACTGAGGCACTTCTAGTATTTCACCAGACAAGTTCTTTGCATCCACAGATAATGAAAATGTTGCTTCTACTAATGGTTCGAACGGTTCTGTTAATTGAAATGAGATATGATATATACGACTTAATGAGGCAAGGTCCATCATATCTTTTCGATTTGTTACAAGAATATCTCCATGTAGATCAAAATCATACACAGCACCTTCTACGATTACTTTTAAATTGTCAAAAGCAGTTGGATCAAACATAATTTCCTCCAAAAAACAGGCGCCTTTCGATGGAAAGGCGCCACTTGATGTATATATAGTTTACAGATAAACGAGATGAATTACAACCTTTTAGAATAAACCTACTGCTTTTCCATCTTCATTTACATCCATTTGAAGTGCTGCTGGTTGTTTTGGAAGACCTGGCATTGTTAACATTGTACCTGTTAACGCAACGATAAAACCTGCACCGATAGATGGTTTTAGCTCACGAATTGTAACGATAAAGTCGGATGGACGACCTAATTTCGTTGCATCGTCAGAAAGAGAGTATTGTGTTTTCGCCATACAAACTGGTAGGTTACTCCAACCTTCTCCTTCATATTGAGCTAATTGCTTACGTGCTTTCGGGGCAAATTCAATATCTTTTGCGCCATATACTTTTTGAGCAATTGTACGAATTTTTTCTTCTAATGGTAATTCTAATTCATAAAGTGGTGCGTAGTTGTTCTCACCTTTTTCGATTTCTTTTAGTACTTTTTCAGCAAGATCAACTCCGCCTTGGCCACCCTTCTCCCAAACTTCTGTTAAGGATACTGCATAGCCACGCTCATTACACCACTCTTGTAAGTATGTAACTTCTGCATCTGTATCTGTAATGAATTTATTAATTGCAATTACGAAAGGCACACCGAAGCTTTGAATTGTTTCAACATGCTTCTGTAAGTTTTCCATACCTTTTGCTAATGCATCTACATTTTCTTCTTTTAATTGATCTTTTGCTACGCCGCCATGCATTTTAAGCGCACGAATCGTCGCAACAATAACAACTGCTTCTGGTTTAATGCCAGCTGCACGAGCTTTAATATCTAAAAACTTCTCAGCGCCTAAATCAGCACCAAATCCAGCTTCTGTAATAACATAATCACCTAATTTTGCTGCCATTGTTGTAGCGATAACACTGTTACAACCGTGAGCAATATTCGCAAATGGTCCGCCATGAATAATAGCTGGTGTATTTTCTAATGTTTGTACTAAGTTTGGTTTTAATGCGTCTTTTAATAATAGCGTTAACGCACCTTCTACACCTAAATCTTTAACCGTTACAGGTTGATTTGCAAAGTTATAAGCAACTACGATGCGAGATAGACGCGCTTTTAAGTCTTGAATATCTGTTGCAAGGCAGAACACGGCCATAATTTCAGATGCTACTGTAATGTCAAAACCGTCTTCACGTGGTACACCTTGTACAGGTCCACCAAGACCAATTACTACGTTACGAAGGGCACGATCATTTAAGTCAACACAGCGTCTCCAAACGATTTTACGCGTATCAATTCCAAGTGTGTTTCCTTGTTGGATATGATTATCAATAAACGCTGCTAATGCGTTATTGGCAGTTGTGATCGCGTGAATATCTCCAGTAAAGTGAAGGTTAATGTCTTCCATTGGTACGACTTGTGAAAAACCGCCACCTGCTGCTCCACCTTTTAATCCCATCGTTGGTCCAAGAGATGGTTCGCGAAGTGCAATTACTGTTTTCTTACCAATTTTATTAAAAGCTTGACCTAAACCAACTGTTACTGTTGATTTACCTTCTCCAGCTGGAGTTGGGTTAATCGCTGTTACTAAAACAACTTTACCGTCTTTCTCATCTTGTAAACGCTTAAAAATATCTAGAGATAACTTACCTTTATAATGCCCGTATGGCTCTAATTCATCTTCTAAAATATTTAAATCAGCTGCAATTTCTTGAATCTTCTTCATACTTGCTTCTTGTGCGATTTCAATATCAGATTTCACTGTTGTAGTAGTTGTCATATACCCTAGTCCCCCTTTAATTGATTCTGATGATATTGTATCAGTTTTTTGTATTTTCTGCACTTATTTACCTCCTAAAAATTCTTTCGTTTCTTTATACGTTTTTTAACATAAATACCCATAAGAATGTTAACGATTGTTGTAACTCTGTAGGTAGTTGACCTAACATCTTCTCATTTACTCCGCGCTTATATACGCCGATGCCATCTACAACTTTAAAACCTTGTTCTTTCGCTAACTGTTCAAATTCCCAAGGCATCATCGTATTACAAACAACGTCTTTTCCATACAAGCGAGGATAACTGTTCTCTCGTGGCTTTGCTGTCGGTCCTAAAATTGCAATACATGCATATCCATCTTTCTTTAACACACGCTTTATTTCATTTAATGCTCGTAATGGCTCTTCCGTCCATTCTAAAGAATTAATTGCCATAATTGATTCAAATTGCTCATTTTCAAATGGTAATGCAGAAAGATCTCCTTTTATAAAAGATAAATTTGGTCCTTCCCCGCGCTCCTTACCTTTTTGAATCATCACTTCCGATAAATCTACTCCCACTGCTTTATAGCCTGCGCGACTTAATTTATATGTACCGTACCCATCACCACAACCAACATCGAGCACTAGTGCTTCTTTCTTCACGTATTGTTCAAAAAACGGAATAATTGTGCTCCTACTCCCGCTGTCCCACATCTCTTGACTATTTTGATTCCAAAACTCCGCACTACTATCCCATTTCTTTTCTGCTGATTCATGCCAATTAAATTTCGTCATACATTCCCCTACCTTCACGCTTTATCACTCATTTCATTCTACATCATTTTCCAAAATTCCTGTTTTATCTTCATAAGGAGATATACATGCTAATGAAGGAATCTTTATTCTCCAATTTTTGCTTTACTTGGGTTTAACTCATACTCATGTTCTTCTCTTTATGAAAGATACTATAGGTACACCCAATTGAAAGAGAGGGATGTACATGCGAAGAAAGAGAAATCATCATTTTAAAAGTGGTGAAAAAAACGAAGAGTATGCAGCTGAAATATCACCAGCTGGCATTCCAATTAGACATAAGCGTAAAGAAATTGCAAATGAGATAGAAGGTACAAATACCGGCGCAATGGTAGGCTATGTCGCTTTATTTCTTTCGTTATTCTCCATTGCTTTTTATCCAGTTACGCTCGGCTCCCTAGCAATTTTAGTTGGCTTATTAGCTGTCAATTTCGGAGCAAGAACACTTGGATATACAGCCATTGGTTTTGGTAGTTTTTCTGTTTTATTTACTTTACTTTATCCGCTTGCTTTGTCAGCGTTTTAAAAAAACACACCAAGTCATACTTGGTGTGTTCATTCATGATACAACATAATATGACCGCATCCACAACAATGTTTCGCTGTAATTTCTTGAAACACTGGATAATTTTCTTCATCTCGATGCTCAATAAATACTTTTTCAAATCGATACATGTTTGGTGCATATGCCCAATCTTGTTTCGTACGTGCATATAACGTTGAGGAAAAAAACTCCTCACCACCGCAAACGATACATGTGTTCTTCATCGCTATCCCTCCTATGCTTGTCTTACTTCATCTATATGAACATAAGCATAAAAAAAAGACCTTCTATTACTAGAAAGTCTTCTCTGAAACAAAAAGAAATGTACCAAACATTCCTACTCCGCTATATTCTTTTGAAACGCCAGCTTCTGTTTTAAATGTTTGCTTTACAGTCATAAAGAATACACCATTTCGTGCATCTGTACTTTCAAATTGTAGTTTTTCTTTTTTACCATCTACATTTTGCGTGCATTCAAAACTACTCTCATTACAATTCAACGCATACTTATCCTCTACATACACTTTAAAATCTGATTCTTTCGGACAAGTTATAAGTAATATTGCCACGAGAATAATACTTACAATACCCACAATTGTATAATATTTCTTCATTTGTACTCCTTTCAAATGACAAGAAAACTTGACTTCATGCGCCAAGTTTTCTTAGTCAACAACCCATTGCCACTCTTGTTCTTTCTTATCAAAAATGAGCCAACCTGTTTCTGTTGCTTCCTCTTTCAATTCATCGATATTATCTAACACCTCATCCGTACTTTCATACGAACCAACTACATATACCGGAATTTCAAGACCTCTTCTTGACTCAATTTTTCCTGCTAGATCAATGTAAAGACCATCTTCCATTAGTGGAATAAGTCCCATGATCAATTCTTTTGAAATTGCTGGGAAAATTTTTGATTTTTGGAAGAAAGAAAAACGTTTCTTACCGAAAGCACCGAGTTTATACGGAATGACTTTACTTAACATTCCTACAAAGTCAGCAATTCTGCGATAATACACTTTGTTGTACCAGCCGTCATCATGTGAAAAATAAACAAATCTATTTTTCAGTAACGGAAAGAATGTTCTTGCAAGTGGTTCTTTTTTGTGAGCCAAATATAATAATTCTGCAATTTCCTTCGGCTCTAATTCATCTAAATCGCTTGCATCATCAAAATCTACCCAACAAAATTCATCAAATTCATCAATCTCTGCTTGAATTAACTTATGTATATTTTCTTCCTCAACATATTCAAATAAAGTATGATAATGAAAATCCGTCCATTCAAAGTTATGCTTCAAAAGCAACACTTGATGAAGCGGTGAAGGGATGTTACTCGCAAACTCTTTAAACGTAATTCCTGATGTAATAAAACAATGACCTCGACGATTACCATTAATATATATCATATTCTTTACTTGGTCAGATCCTCCAGACAAAGCACCTAGCCACCTTCGTTTTATATGTTTCAATTCTATAGCATATTTTAACATGAAAAATTTTAGAAACATAGAAAAAACTTCAAAAACTATTTACAATTTCATGTGTTTTATTACATAGTGATTACAAGAAAAAACGCCTGCTCATAAGCAGGCGTTTTTAAAGGATATCATCTGGGTTTTGAGGGTGATGATTTCCCTCTTTCTTTTCTTCTTTTTGGAACATCGATTGAATTTTATCAATTGTTTGTGGAGCTAATTCAATCATTTTTTCTGCTAAATGTGTCGCATTTTGTAGATGAAGAATATTTACTCCATCTTTATTCACCACAAGAAATGCTACTGGTGTAATCGAAACACCACCCGCGCTACCGCCACCAAATGCAGGGTTACCGTTCGCTCTTTGTCCATCATTCGTTTGGAAATCAGAACCTCCTGCTCCAAAACCGAACGCCACTTTAGAAACCGTTAACACCACACCACCGTCAGCCGTTTGAACAGGCTCTCCAACAATCGTATTTACATCAACCATTTCTTTTAAATTTTCCATTGCCGCTTTCATTAACCCTTGAATTGGATGATCCACCGTTCATAACCTCCTTTGTCATATCTTTCCTAGTTTTTCCGAAAGTTTGTGAACTAAACATAAAATTTTATATTGATTTCAAAAAAATAAAGTTGTAATATTTAGAAAAATAAAAAAGAGGTCGATTCGTTATGATGCGAAAATTAACAAAGAAAGATCATGAACAAGTATTCGCTTACCTAAAAGAAGAAGCAGCCCTTAACTTGTTTATTATTGGAGACATTGAAGCTTTCGGTTATGACACAGATTTTCAAGAATTATGGGGAGTATTTAAAGAGAATGGAACATTAAAATCAATTCTACTCCGATTCCACGATTCATTTATACCCTATAGTAAAGAAGAATTTATTACCACTGATTATGAGGCACTTCTTTCCACATATAAGCCGCTTAAACTCTCTGGTAAGTCAACTATCGTAGAACAATTTGAAACTGCTTCAAATATACAACTAGGTACTAAAAATGAAATGTATTTTTGCGAATGTCTAAATGACAACAACTTACCTAGCACACCAATTCATGAAACAATTAAACTTGCCTCACTCGATGATATAGAACGAATTATGAAATTACGAAGTGACATCGCTGAATTTCCGACTACCAATGAATCAGAGAAAATATTAAGGCAGGCTATCGAAACAAATACAGGACGCACATACTATATTGAAAAAGATGGCGTGATCATCGCATCCGCCTCTACTTCCGCTGAAAATTCATTATCCGCTATGGTAGTTGGCGTATGTACACACCCGAATTATCGCGGAAATGGCTACGCTTCACTCATATTACAAAAAATGATTCAAGACTTTACGAATGAAGGCCGAACGCTTTGTTTGTTTTATAATAATCCAGCTGCTGGACGAATTTATAAACGACTAGGATTTAAAGACATTGGGATGTGGACGATGTATCGATAATAAGAAGTAACTCTATAAGAGGAAATAGTCGTAACTTAGTAATACAAGCAAATTACAAAATAACTCACACCGTTATTATGAAGATGGAGAAACTACTTGTAAAGCCGTGCCCCTAACTAAAACATGTCATGTATTCAAGCTAAATTTAGACAGATAAACGCCCCAGTTGCATCTACTCCAGCAACTGGGGCTACATATTTATACTCAATTTCTTCCCACTACAAATAGAAATATTTATGAAACATTTATCACACTTATGTCGCTATTATCTTTCCGTACAAATGCCCTTCTAAATATTACTGCGTCTCATTATACTTTGCTTTAAAATCAATATATTCCTGTTTCGCATCTTGGTTATTACCTTGGTGACTATCAAAAGATGTATGTATTTGTGATATGTATTTTACTAACTTGCCTTCATCATTTCTTTTCTTATAATTTATTACAATACTTACTTCCAATATCTGCTTTGAACCATTTTTAGAATCAATATGCAATGCGATTGATCCACCATCATATTCATCATATTGTATTTTCAACTTATCATTAATGATACTCTGAAACTCTAATTCAGTTAGTTTGTATCCAACAGTACTAGGCTGATCAAACTTTTTTATATCATCCCCGGGCTTCATCTTTAGTTTCCCTATCCCTTTTAAACGATCTACAATTAAGTTCACATATGAAACATCCAGATTCGATTCCGGACTTTGTACCTGTCCATTTTTATACATAATATTGGTACGATAAACAACTTCTTCTTTATTATCTTTGCTGTCTACTGCTGAAGTAACCTCTTGTGTTGTATTTCCATATAAACTTTTATCTTTCGTATTATATATCCCTTCCGAAGTTTGATAGATTGTATTTCTATGTTCTCCATCTTCTTTTTGTTCATATGTACTATATATGCCTCTTTGTTCCACATACGCATATCCATCATCACTCGCAGACATTACCTTTTTCATGTCACCTTCATCCAAAGCTTTGACAAATGGCTCATATTCTATCTTCGTCTCCCCAAAACCACATCCACTTAATAAACTTGATACTATTAACAGAACTATCATCATCCTAGCTTTCTTCTTTAACTTCATACTGACACCCCGTTGATTTCTCTAGGCATTTTTAGGTTCATTACATTCCCATTTTGATAGTAATATAGTTCACCTTTACTTACCGGTATTTATTAACTCATACAGATTATGTTGAAGATACTTTAATTTTTAATAGCATCGATTTTTATACAATCCTTAATTGTTTATATATCCTGTTCGAATTTTCAGAAACCAAAACTTATTTTATTTCTTTGGCTTGCTTTTTTTCCTGCTCTTCATAAAGCTTTAGTCTTTTCTGACGCTCTCTTTCATGTTCCTCCCACGAAATATAAAATGATGGAAATTTAAATCTACAATAGGCTAATAATTGGAACTCTGCTGCACCTATGGCTACCGCGTACATGATTAGAGTTCCTCCCGCATACAATCCTAAAATATTTTGTGTATAATCATTATGCACATAAATTAAAATGAGAAGAGTTAACACATAAATTAGAGCACACTTAATTGCAGTCCTCTTTGTTTTACTAAAAAATGAAGAGGACTCTTCTCCCGTATTAAATGCCCCTTTACTTGCCTGTCTAAAAGTATCAATAGTCGCTAAAATATGTAAAATGACTGCACCTAAAAATAATAACCCGACATACATTAATGTAACTTGATCAATTGAATAATTTGACGCTCCTGGAATTATCAACATTGTAAATGTTATAGTGCCTAGCTGAAACGCATATAATAGTACCACGAGTGTTTGTAGTTTCTGAAATTTAAATGGCATCTTAGGAAACAAATAAATAATTAAAAAAATTACTTGAAGACTATAAAGCACCAACTCAAGGCTAACAATTATTTTATCAAAGAGAGTCGGGTAATAACTCCAACCAAACCTTATTAACCCTCCAATAAGAAAAAACATTATTAAAGAAATAAAAAACATCGTTCCAAACATAAATCCTGTCGCCCAATCGGGACTTAAGCGATTCTTGCAAGTACGTTTAAATTCATTTAAATCTTCTTCTTTTATATTCCACATATAATTACACCATCTTTTCTAAAATCATGTAATAACTCTATTTTTGTAGACAAACTGAGAGTAAATAAATGTTTTTAGTATTTCATATTAAACTAGCCTTTTTTACTTTTTTTAACAAACACAAAATACAGCGATAGCATTAGTATTAAGCCTATTCCACAAACCAATACACCTCCATATTCTTTCTGGTATAAAAAAATAAACATAGTAACAATATAGCTCGGTATTGACAAAATAATGAGCCACTTCCCCAGAAACTCTGCTACTTTATATAGAAGTAAAAAGATAAACATAATCCCCACAATAATAGGTGCTATTACACTTTCAAATAAACCTTTTTCTTTTTTTACAGCTTTAGAATCTTTATTCAAGATATTACATTCCTCCCTTTACTAGTTAATTTATGAATAATGTATTCATTCTATCTTCAATGTAAGTTTACGAGTATCATTTATAACTTTCATTTCAGTTTTTGTTTCGCTTTTGTTCTTTCTCTCTTATTCTTTTTCTATTTCCTATAAATTCGTGGCGTTCCTTTTCATGTTGTTCCCACGTAATATTAAATGATGGAAATTTAAAGCGACAATACACTAATAGGACGAATTCTGCTGATACTACAGCAAATGTATATAATATTATTGTTTGTACAACATAAATTGCCATTTGGCTAAATGTATAATTAAGATTTAAAAAAATTAATATAAGTAGAACCATTACACCAATTGTCATTCCAATCGATAAATATAATTTTGCGTTAGTAAAAAATGAGACGGCTGGTCCTTCCGATTTATATCCTCCATGTTTTGCCTTTTTAAAAACATCAATTGTAGTTACAATGTGAGTACAAAGCGCCCCTAACATTATTAAACCAATATAAACTAACGTTTTATTATTACTTGGAAAATCAAACATTCCTTCAACCATCATAACAATAAATGGTAATGTTGCTAATTGAAAAGAATAAAATAAAGTCACGATGGCTTGGAGTTTCTGTAATTTAAAAGCAACCTTTGAAGACATGAAAATTATTAAAAGAATCAACTCCAAAATGTATAACTTTACCTCAGATCGTACCAAAAATGTTTCAAAAGGTGTTAAAGAAATCTTATCACCGTTCAGCAAAACACCTAAAAACATGATGAGCATTGGTATAGAAGTATATGCAAAAACTCCCCCATAAAAAATTCTTATATAATCCGGACTTAATCGATTTCTATTTTCAATTTCAAAAAGACCCATATCTTCTTCTCTTATATTCCACATTCAGTTTTTCACCTTCTATACAGTTTAAATAATTTTCATTCACTAAATTCCCATTACATTCCTAATTTTTTAAGTACATTCATCTTTGTGTAACTAAATTTAGATAATCTTTTATGTATATCCTCACTACATTAATTACCGTACATAATCAGAATGCTTTTGATAGTTCAAATAGCCTTCTTTCTCCTCAAAAGCTCTAAATATTCTTCTCTCTTTCACTTAAGCATATTCCTCATACTCTATTTTTGTTTCCCCCGAAACTGCACTCACTTAGTAAAAACGTTACTGTCATCACAATTGTATCGAGATAATATAGCTTTAATTTTATCTTCAGAAAGGTGATAACCTCCCATCAACAATATGCTAAGAGGTTATTACAGTTATTTAAAATTTGTTTTTTATTTTAATGGATTCGATTTTTGCAAATAATAATGTTATTTAATTTGAGCAGCGAATATTAAAAACATACTGCTTAATAACTCGTAATTAAGTCTTCCCCCTCATATCTAGGGTCTTTCTCAACTTTACCATCTTTTGTTTTGATGACTTTTAGTCTACCTAACCACTCTGCTCCGTTATATGTCTCTTCACTTACCCACACATTATGCTTTTTACCATCTACCTCAACTACTAATGTGGGGTGTGTAAACATGAATTCCTTCTCTACATGCCTACCTACAATTTCTGCATTTAATAATGTACCTTCTTCAACTAATTTACTATTTTGATACCCTTCGATAATAGGTAATCCAATAAATACAAAAAATATCAGTCCAAATACGATTACTTTCTTCTTTGTACTCCATTTATTCTTTTCTTTCAATTCTTTCTGTCTCGCTTCTCTTTCTTCGCGTTCATCCAAACTCTCATTTAAAGCATCTTCCCATGCCTTAATTTCCGCTTCGATTTCTGCTTCAACTCTTGCTAGTTTTTCTAATTGTTCATCGGTTGCTACCATCTCATATGAGTTATCTCCAACCAAACGAATTTCAGTACCATTTTCTTTTACTTTTCGCAAGTCTTTTTCTGTACAATTAAACTCTCGAATGATTTCCCCTTGTGTGTTTACCAATCTAACGTAAATGTTTTTTTCTCCTTCTTCTTAAACATCTGCACTCCCCCTTATTTGTTTCCTATCATAGATAACCCTATTGCAATTAAGAGAAAGAAAACGATAATAAGGAAAGTCTTCCCTTTGCTTACTTGTGTTGTAGAACCTTCCAAGACAGCCCATATAAAAATTGGGAAAAGAAGAATACCTAGAAGAATATCAACTAACTTTTTGCTACTCTTCTTTAGTGGTTTTTCTTCTACTATCGATTTTATCTGAACAGATTCTTTTCTTATTTGTTTCGGTTTCTTTTTCTTACGTCTATGATTCACCCAACATACTCCTTTTACTATATCTTGGCTATATTTTTTATGTTTCTTCAAATGTCACTTACGCTCTCCTTCATATTCCTTCCACATTATAGTAAATGACGAACATTTAAATCTACTATACTCATTTTCTTTACGCCTTACGTTTTGATTTACCTTTTTTATTTTTCTTTTGATATCTTGGAGTCTCTCTTTTATGTTGCTCCCATGATATGTTAAATGAAGGGAATTTAAATCTACAATACGCTAATAGCTGAAATTCAGCTGCACCTATAGCTACTGTATACATTAAAACAGTACCTATTACATATCCAATAAAAATGTCAAACGTATAATCATTATGAAAATAAATTAAAATAAGTAGGATTAATGCGTATATTGAAGCCACTTTCATCATAGTACCTTTTGTTTTACTAAAAAAGGAAGTGGATCTTTCATTCATACTAAACGCACCTTCACTTGCCTGTTTAAACGTATCAATCGTTGTCACAATATGAATAATCACTGCTCCTAAAAATAAGAAACCTACATATACTAATGTAATTCGATCAACTGTATAATCAGACATTCCAGGAAGAATTAGAGCCGTGAATAATATCGTACCTAATTGAAATGCATATAATAATACAACAAATGTTTGTAACTTTTGAAATTTAAATCGAGCTTTTGGAAATGAATATAGAATTAAAAAAATTATTTGCAAGCTATATAGCACAAGTTCCATTCTAACGATTGTTTTCTCAAAGAAAGTAGTATAATAGTCCCAACCAAACGTTACTAAAGTACCAATAAGAAAAAACATCATTATTGAAACAAACACTATTGTTCCTATCATAAATCCAAAAGCACCTTCAGGACTTAATCGACGTTTACATGTCATCCGAAATTTATCTAAATCCTCTTCTTTTATATTCCACATCCTGACTTTTCACCTTCTATACAGTTTAAATAATTTTCAGACACTAAAATCCCATTACATTCTTAACATTTTTAAGTACATAGATCTTTGTACAACTAAATTCAGATAATCTTTTAGGTATATCATTACCATATTGATTACCATAATCATCTAATCAGAATGCCTTTTGATAGTTCAAATAGTGTCCTTTCTCCTCAAAAGTTCCAAATATCCTTCTCATTATGACTTAAGCATAAGCGTCTTCATGTCACCTGCATCCATTGCCTTTACTAGGCTCTTATACTTTATTTTCATTTCAAAAAACTACACGTGCCCAGCAAAAACATAACTGTCATCACAGTAACTATTTTTTTCTAACCCTTTACTCATATCCTCTCAACACTTATCGTTCTCAAAATTCAATTAATATATATTATTTTTGATTTATATACTCTTTTTCATAATTTACATATTCTTTTTTTGAACTTTGATTATTATCTTCGCTGGTATGATAATATGTTGAAATCTCTTGATTGCGTTTTATAAGCTTATCTTCTTTTTTTTCTTCATAATTTACCGATATTGTTATTTGTATTATTCTCATTTGATTTTCTTTTGTATCATTAGGCATATTAAATTCAATCATCAATATTGCAGAATCAAATTTATCATATTTTAAATTTAACTTGTCATTTATTATGCTTTTAAACTGTAATTCAGTTAAATCATAGCTTATTATGCTCGGTTCACTAAATCTTTTTGTATCTTCACTCGGTTTCAATTTACTAAGTTCATTTAATCCTCTAAACATTAATTTTACATATGAAACATCTATACCTTGATTCTGGGCTATTGAAAGGGATTTTTCATTTTTTAAACTTGTACTATAAACAGTTTCTTTTTTGTAATTTTGATTATCACCAACGTTTTTGTCATTTTTTATATCAGTAGCAACCTTTTGAGTTGTTTCCCCATATAACTCGTTATCTTTCACATTATATACTCCATGAGTTGTTTGATATATTATCCTACTATGTTCACCGTCTTCTTTTTCTTCATAAGTACTATCGCTAACCTCTTCTTTCACATACGCATACCCATCATCACTAGCAGACATAACTGTCTTCATATCCCCTTCATCCAATGCCTTTACTAATCTCTCATACTCTATTTTTGTTTCCCCAAAACCACATCCACTTAATAAACTTGATACTATTGACAGAACCATCATCATCTTAGCTTTCTTCTTTAACTTCATACTTACACCCTTATTCAATCAAAATAAGCTTTTCTCTTTCCATTTTGGAAGAGGAAAGCTTATTTCCTTTTTAATTTATTTTTTTCCCTTTATTTCTATCTCTTGTTCTTGTTGTTTCTTTTTATTTTTTTCAATTACTTTTTCAACAAACTCATTCCGCCACATTTTAAACTTAGCTGCGAATTGACCTTCAATTTTATTTCGATACCCTTCAAATTTAACCTCTGCAATATCCGCGTGGTTAAATAATTTATACGTTTCTTCGGTTAAACCCACTGGATGCAACACTCCGCCATAATCATAGAATGTGTTTTCATCAAGTAATAAACCTCTCGTAGTGATTACATACTCCACATCTTCCTCTTCTTTAAGACCCAATCTCACAACACTTCCTAAAGGTAATACTTTATCCATATAGTCTTTCATATTAATTCACTGTCCCTTTTAGTACGCTAATTTTCTCTTCTATTTTTTGTCTTTTTTTCTCTAATTGACGGATACGATCAATAAATGCCTCACGTGTTTTTCCTTGTAATGTGCTATCAATACTACTCTCTAACCTTCTAATATCCCCTGTTAAAGATGCAGCTGCTTTTTCCAATTGCACTACAACGTTTATAATTTGTTCTCGTCCACCACTAGCCGGAAATGTGCTATGAACTCTTGACATTATCGTATGTAAATCCACCTTCATACCCCTCTCTTTTAAATTTATAAACTTGGAGTTTTAATAATATGAAACTGCTCCTAATTCTTCGTCTTTTGCAAACATAGAAAATACCGCTTCTGAAACATCGTCATTTAATTGCTTTAAATCTTTCGATAACTCCTTCACATCTTTAGCAATTTCACCTAATAAAGAACGGTTTAACCCCCTGCTGTTATCATTCATAAAGAGATTTAATAATGAGTGACGATGACTTAATATATGTTCAGATACAATTGCAGCTACATTTGTGTCAACCACAAAATCTCCTTTAAACAAATCTAATAAATCTTGGACGTAAGAAGCTGCTACTTCTTTCGCAATTTCTAAAATTTCACTTGTAGCTAAATATACTGCAACACTTCCAGCTAAAAAGTTTATAGCAGTATTAAATACAGACTCTAATACTTCTAAAACTTTTTCCTTACATTTCGCTAAAGTTGTTTCAATCCACTCTACAGCTGTATCTACTGCGCCTTTAATTTCGATTGTAGCCATTATGCTAAATTGAATTGCTTCTGCTGTAATTTGAGATTTTAGCCCTTCATACTTTTTATGGAGGTTATAAATACTTTCTGCCACTTGACCCTTTATTTTTCTATATTCTCTCCCAGCTTGTACAGCATCTGAATAGGTAAGTACCCCCCATAAAATCGGTGAAAGCGGTGTTCCTTTTAGAATAAAGTTTATTCCTATACCTGCGACTTGTTCTTCCGCTAAAGAAACTTGCCTTCCAAACTTTTTATTTATAAGTCCTGTATAAAAAGCACCTGCCGATTGGGTAAACTCTACAAAACCTGGAATTATATCCCCTCCAGTATCATTAGTACTGGTTAATTTATCAAACCATATTAACTTGCCATGATTATCATAATCTTTCTTAGAAAAAACATAAGAATGCCATGCTTGGTTTGGAATTATATACATTCTCCCAGGTATTGTAAAGTCCGCCAATTTTATTCCGAGATGTAATGGATCCTTTTCGTTAATAACATTCCTAATATTATTCATATCAAATCCATTACCAAATTTATCAACATCTCGGTTTAATACAGGTGCTGGATTTAATGTTAATGATTCAATATTATCTTCTTGGTGTCTTAGCGATACGGTATTAGCTATACCACCACCTAATGAATGCCCTGTTACACTAATTTTGGCAGAAGGGTTATCATGTTTAACCTTCAAATAAAATTCTTCTCCTTGATCATACTGTCTAACTGTAAAATCGTGTTCCAAATCACCTAACACTATTTTATTTGCACCTGTTATATTATGTCCTCCAATTTCACCATCTGTTATTGCATCCGTTACATCTTCTGTTCCTACGTACGTTATTATAATTTCCCCTGTTGTTTTATCTTCAAAAGCATACGCTGCAAATCCAGTATTTTCATCTACTTTATGATCTAAATACTTTGCGTTAAAGTTTTCTTGTAATCTCTTTATATTTTTTTCGTCTGATTTATCATAAGGATATCTTCCTTCCCTAAAAGAATAAATATCAGTTCCAGACAGTTCTAATTTACCCCAATCAGAAGCTATCTTTAAATCCTTATCTTGCTCCTCATTGTTTTTCATTCCAGTTCCTCCCGTTTCTTAATCACTTTATATTTCCGTAACTTACTTTATAGTCTGAGTATTCATTTTTTGCATCTTGTTCATTATCTCCTTTTTTATTAAAATACGTTTTTATTTGAACCATATTTTCTAATAAATTCCCCTCATCACTCTTTTTCTTATAATCTATATCAATACTTATTTGTAATATTTGTTTGGGTTTTTTTGCAGAATCAAGATGAATTACAATTGTTGCTCCCTCATATTCATCATATTGTATTTTTAGTTTGTCATTTAAAATACTTTGAAATTCTGATTCAGTTAGTTTATACCCAACAGTATTAGGCTGATCAAATTTCTTTATATTATCACCTGGTTTCATATTTAGTTTCCCTATCCCTTTTAAACGATCTACAATTACGTTCACATATGAAACATCCAGGTTTGAATTTGGACTTTTCACCTGCCCATTTTCATACTTAACATTAGTACTATAAATAGTTTCCTTTTTATAATTTTCATTTGTCCTTTTTTGCTTATTATCTTCTATATCCGTAGTAATTGTTTGTATCGTGTCACCATAAAAAATTTTATCTTTTGTATTATATACACCTTCAGTAGTTTGACGAATTGTTTTACTATGCTCTCCATCTTCCTTTTGTTCAAATGTACTATATATACCTCGTTGGGCCACATAAGCATACCCATCATCACTCGCAGACATTACCGTACTCATATCCTCTTCTTCTAATGCCTCAACAAATCTCTCATACTCTATCTTCGTCTCCCCAAAACCACACCCACTTAATAAACTTGCAACTATTGACACGACTATCATCACCTTAGCTTTCTTCTTTAATTTCATACTGTCACCTCGTTAGTTACTCTAGGCATTTTTAGTTTCATTATGTTCCCTTTTTGGTAGTAGTACACTTCATCTTTACCTAATGGTGCTTCGTTGCTTATATATTTTATGTTGAAGATACTTTGATCATTTAATGGCATTGCGATAATTGCTGCTGTTAGTTTACTTCTCATTTTCATAGGTAGAGCTTCACGATTTCGGTCCATGTAGTCATGGTGACCTGCTAATACAAAGTAAATACCTACTGTACGAGATAGATCAATTAAAGTCGCTGCATCCTCCATTTCTAAATAAACAAATTTACTAAACTCTTCAACATTTGTCATGATAATGAGTTGTTTTGTGAATGTAGGAATTTCTCTACCTTCTTGTCTTGCTTGTGCTAATTCAAAAGCTCGTTCGCGAATTACTTCCATCCAATACTTCGCATGCATATTGATTTCATTTTCGTCTACAATATAATGCGTCACATTATCTTTATATTGAACGAAACTATACTCTGCTGTATCCACCAACGTCACACTTTCAAAATAATCTTTATTCAATTGAGATAGGATGCTAGATACAATTTGTTTTCTCATACTATCATCTACACTATAAATCATTAAATGATCATTCACTGCAATATCATGAGCTACAACTTCTACGTTTGCAAAATCAAGCCCCATTGGAATTCTTGCTGCTTGTAGAGCTTTTGTAACGTCTTTATTTTTACGATAAGTAGCAATATCAATCACTTCTGGCATCATTGGAATTGCCTTCGGACGTTCTCCATCCCATTCTCGATCCATATCATTTGCTTCTTGTTGTAATAATTGAATTTGCTGTAATTCATCTTCTGCTTTCGTAGGTAATGCAACCTGGAATAATGTAGGAGATTCTAGTTTTATTAACGCTCTTCCTGCTGTTTCTTCCACTTTTATATCAGATCTCCCTACAATACTAGCTACTTCACTTTGATCAATCATATATAGGCAAGTTTGGATTTTAATATTATTGTACAATTGAATTCTAAGTGCATTTTGTCGCCCTGCACTAATTAAGGTATGAATTCCTAAACTTGCACCATCTCGGACAATTTGCATAATTAGCATTTCAAAGCTTTCATAGAACTTCGCTTCTTTTACTGCATCATAATTGTCGATTGCAATAATAATATGTGGTATTTCTTTCCCGCTTGCCTTTTCATACATTTCAATATTTGCAACGTCATATTCACTTAATAATCGTTTACGATTTTTCATTTCTTGAGTTAATCTTTCAACAAACTTTAAACATTTTTCAGATTCATCAATCGTAATCGTATCCGCTACATGAGGTAATCCTTTCAAAGGTAGAAGACCATTTGTTCCAAGGTCCACTAAATACACATGCAAATGCTCCGGACTATGCTGACGAGCTACATCCATAATGACTGATTGTAAGAATGTTGATTTTCCGTAGCCTGGACTTGAGAAGACCGCTACGTGTCCGTCTTTACTAATATCTAGTGTTAATGGTGTTTGTGATTGTAATTCAGGCTGATCTAGTAGACCAACTGTTGCTTGTAATGGTTTCTTTTCTTTCGTCCATGCTTCTTTGAACTGAATAGCATGTAAGTCTTGTAAATATACGCTTTCTGGAAGTGGTGGTAACCACGGTCTTGCTAACGCTTCAATTTCATTTATTTCTGCGTAATCGTGAATGTAGTCAATAACAGCATCCAGTTCAGATGGTACGCTTATTACTTCTTTACTGCTACCAAGTCCACTTAAGTCTTCACTTAATATTTCATATTGTCCTAGATCATTTATTGCATAGATTGTTGCATCTAAATGTTCTTTATCCTCTTTATTTTCTACATAGTCTGCTCCGCTCCAAGCTGATTGGAATAGTTCATAAATTTCATTATTCCCAACTTGTAAGTAAGCACGTCCTGGTAATGTAATTTCAGCAGCATCCGGTGTTTTTAAAATTTCATTACTATCTGACGTATTTTGAACTTTTAATGCTAGTTTGAATTTCGAGTTACTCCAAATTTGATCATCTACAACACCACTCGGTTTTTGCGTAGCTAATATTAAATGGATTCCGAGCGAACGACCGATACGCGCTGTTGAAACTAACTCTTTCATAAACTCTGGTTGTTCTGACTTCAGTTCCGCGAATTCATCACTAATTAAAAATAGATGCGGCATCGGTTCACTTACTAAGCCTTCTTTATACAGTTTTTGATACTGATTAATATGGTTTACATCATTTTCCCCAAATAATCGTTGTCTTTTCTGTAATTCAGCTTTAATTGATGCGAGCGCTCTCATGCTTTGCGCTCCATCTAAGTTCGTAATTGTTCCTAATAAATGCGGTAAGTTTTTGAATAAATTCGCCATTCCGCCGCCTTTATAGTCAATTAGTAAAAAGGCTACTTCGTACGGGTGGAAATTGACTGCTAGAGATAAAATATACGATTGTATAATTTCCGATTTACCTGAACCTGTTGTACCTGCTATTAATCCGTGTGGTCCGTGTGCTTTTTCGTGTAAGTTTAAGTTTACGATATCTTCTTTCCCACGTAATCCAAGTGGTACAGCTAAAGATTTATGCGCTGCATTTTTCTCCCAACGACTTGTGATATTCAGTTCTTTTACTTTTTCAACGCCGTACATTTCTAAAAATGTTACGCTTTCTGGAATACTATTTTTTAAGTTTTGCAAATGATTTAATGGTGCTAATGCCCGTGAAATATCTTCTAAATTGAATCCTTTTGGCACATGGTTTAGCTTAAATTGACGGTTAACAAGTTCTCCTTGCTCTAAGATGATGTTCCCTTGTTTTGCATCTCTTATATCTATTACCGTTTTCACATGCTCCGGTAAACTTTGCATAACATCTTGTACAAATACAAGCGATACACCTAATTGACTCGGATCATCATTAAAGAACTCCATAACAACATGGTCTAATATTAGTTTTTCATCTGTAATGAGAACGACATAGTGTGGTGCAAAGTACATTTTTTCATTAGTAGAACTTTTTTCATCTAGTTTTAATTTTCGTTCTTTCAATATTTGATACAAACTATTTAACACTTGATCACGGCTACGATCATGGTATACAAATCCACGTACATTTATATCGCGAACACTTCCATGAGGTAACCAGCGCATCCAATCCCATTGTTCTTTTTCCTCTTCCGGAAAAATAGTAATAAACTGCAAGTCATAATAACTATGGAATAAAGCCGTTTGTGCAACTAATAATTGTAATTGCTCTAACACTAAAGAGCGTTGACCAATATAACCGACTGGTCCATTCATTAAATCTGTTACAACTGGTACATCTTCCAATGATAGATAACGCTGTCTTAGTTCACGTGCTATATCAATTAATTCATCTTTCGTTTGACTAAATTCTTCTTCATTAAATTGAATTTCAAAACTCGTATTAGCTTGTCCTGTTCCAACGCTAAATGTTAAGAAATCATGATGTAACATTGTTTTTTCATAAATTCGAGGATTTACTTGAACTGCCATATTACGTATTACTTCTACATTTGGATTGTGATAATGTAATGCGTGACGCTGTTTTTCACTTTCTGCATGTAAATCTTTCGTTTTTTGTTTTATATACTCTCTATAGCTTTTATCTCGTTCAACAATGTCGACTTTATATTGCTTCAAATTTTTAATATACGATGTGACAGAAACAATGATTGTTACTAATGTCATCGCAATCGATGCGATAATAAACATTCCATATTTCATGAAAATAGCAAGTAATACGGTTACGACAATCATGACAAGTGAAGGTGCAATGATTCTTGCTAAATGCTCCGTTGGTTTTGATGGCATACTTGAAGGCTTTGCAATTGTCATTTTCTCTTCTGGTTCACGGTAAATAATACGTGGTGAACGATGATAGTCTGGATAACCACTTTGATAATTTGTTTCTGATTCTACTAAAATAGGTAACTCAGATTTCACTTTATCTTCTGAAGAAAGTACTTGAATGTCTTCACTACCAATCTCCAATAAAATACCATCAAAATATAATACGTCTCCTGATTCCAACATAACGCTATCTTTTAACTTCGTATAATTATGAAATACATCCCCGCCATACACGTTCACTTTAAAAGAATCGTACAACGTTTCGCGAGATAGCATTAAATCTACACTAGTCCCAGTAATAGAAATATCATCGTAATCGTTTTGACTCACTGTAAGAGAATGTTTCATTCCGATATCAAACACTTTAGTTGTACCAACAATAGATATAAAGATTTTCAAGCTCACATCTCTTGTTTTCCCAATCTCAATTTCCTTATTAAATTCTATTAACTGATCCTGTACCATCCAAGCATTTACTTCATTATTCCACTTTAACTCTACTTCTTGTTCTAAACTTGGATTCGTAATATCATTTGTCCACTCTTTTCCAATCGACACTATTGATTGCTCATTTGGATGTAATGTGCACTTATATATTTTGTCTCCATAAGTCAATACTAATAGTTGCTCCATCCGTGTTCACTGCTCCTTTTCAACTGTCTCATCAAGTGCTTACTCTTTTTTCTCCGTGTCCGACAAATTTTTATCGCTTGATGAATTGCCATATTTCTTTTTATATTCATCTAATTGTTGCTCATATGTTTTTAACTTTTGATCACGTTCTTCCCCTGATAAATCTGGATTATTTTTCAGTGATTCAATTTGTTTAACAAGGCCGTACATAATAAGCTGAGGATCATCAAGTGTCTTAGCTAAATCTAATGATTTATCAAAATTACCTTTTCCGTTATACATCCAATACAGCAAATACTTTTCATCACTTTTCAAACTAATGTTTTTCATAATCGATTTCTTTTGAGCTTCACCTAGTTTTTCAGCTGTAATGTATGCAAATGCTAACTCATATTTAGATGCAATCGGTAATGATTCAAACTCCTCCTCATTCAATTGCGTAATGACTTTGTCATAATCAGTTGCTATGAAACTTGCATTTGCTTCTAACAATTTATTTTGATAAGGAAATTTTATAAAAGTGAAATATATTAAAGGAGCAGCTAAAATAACTGTCGCCGCTATGAAGGAAAAAGCTAAGTATTTAAATGATTTATAGCTTTTTTTAGGTACTAACTGCATATTTTTTTCTGTTTTTGTTTGTTCCTTCTCAAAGCTGTCATTAAGAAACTGCAGTAATGCATCTAAGCTTTCCATTTGAGCAACGGTCTGTTCAAATGTTGTTTCTTTTGCATCTTTTAGTAACCCAGCATACAAATCATCAAAGTTATGTTTTTGGGAGAATAAAGCAATAATTAGACATTTATATTGTGTTAAAAATTGCTCTTCTAATAACGGGGTTGGCGGAACAATATCTCGAATTCCTCTATGTATAATACTTGGTATTAAATTAGCATTAAAAACTATATTGTCTGGATGTAAAAAGAACGTGATTCGTTTATTTAAATATTTACGAAACTGCGCAACATTCCGAAGTAGTCTTAATTTCTCATTTCTTCCAAAACGGCTAAGATCGTCCCACTTATATAATTTTTTATCTACTTGATATAGAAACGTAAACATATCATCCGTTTCTTCTATTTTTAATGGTACAAATTCAGATGATTCGCCCGTAATTATATCGAATTGACGGAAGTCTTTTATACGTGTTTGAGATTTGGTCATCTCCAATTTCCAATTTTCTTTTTCTATTTGAAATTGATAGTTCATTGCATCAATTTGAATTATTTTTTCCGTCATGTTTATCCTCTTCTCCTTTTCTTTATAACCCGTAATAACTTATTTTCAAATAACTAAAAGTAAAAAATATTCTTTATAAAACTTGCAAAATATCTCCATCTGTTATTTGGTGATCAATTAAACGATCATTATCTGTTAAAACAATTGACTTATTTTTCACTTTAATTACAAAATGTGAACCTTCATGATTATCAATCTTTAGCGTATCTAATAAGTTTTTTAATAAATATTTAATAGATTGATGATTCGGAATACGCAAATCATATGTATTTCCATTCCATTTACTAAAATCTACTGTCACATTGATATGTGTTTGTATTGCCATCGCTTTACCTCCAACTTTTACGAAGAACCGTATAAATACCGATGCAAATAAGTAGAATGCCGCCGCCAAATAATAATATTATTGTTATACTAATTGGTTCTTCATTCATTGTTTCATTACTCGCTACTTCATCTGCACTTTTTCTGACAATGTATTCACTGCTAAACAAACTATTTTTCGTATCTTTAACACTATTATTCTCTTTTTGTTTTATAAAAAGAGAATCTCGCAGAGCTTCCATATCTTTTTGTTCTTTCTTTTTCTTTTTCTCAATTTCTTCTTCTATATCTTGGTTAAATAACTCAATTGATGCTTTATCTAATTCTGTTTCCTTATGTTCCTTTTTATTTTTTTCTTGGTCGCTTTCTTCAAGTCGATCCACTTTAAACTTAATCTTCCCATCATCACCAAGATAACTGTCAGCCGCGCTCCTTATCGGTAGCGCGACAAACAGTAAAAGGATAGAGAGAAATGATAACTTAGCCACTATGCTCCATTGTTTGATCATTTACTTCTTTTTCCTCCCATTTCTTATGCCATACAAATAGATTACTAACCAATCCGATAATGGCAATTACAAACAATACGACAAAAATAACTTTCCCAGTATCTTTCCCACTAATAAAATCATTTAGAAAACTTTCTATATACTGAAGCGGTGAGAATTGACGTATCTTTCCGACAGAAGACATTTGATCTACTTTACTTCCAACTGCCTCAGTTAAAAATAGGTACATGCTTAAAAATACTAATAGTATAAACATTCCTACCATTTTTATTTGTCGTAATAAGTAGGTTGAGACCAATACAAACGCCATCATAATAAATGTGATGAACGCAATCCATAGCAAACTTTGATCCTGACCGAACTTTAAAAGACGCCCAGAAATGATACCTATACTAATTCCTTCCACAATTGATATACCGAAAGCTACTACTGTAGTTGGTACATTCATATCAATTAATGAGAATTTCTCTTCAAAATGATCCGATTGCATTCGTTTCTTTTCTTGATTCGCAATTGCGTATGCTGTAAATAATGCAACAATGAAACAAGTTAATACAATTAAGTACGGTGTAAAAGCATTACCTGCTACAATTACTCCATCATTTTGCTTTTGAACTGGACTAGCTAAAAAGTCATATAGCATTTCATTTTGACGATCTCCAATACGACTATTCGCTAAAATTTTCGTAAAGTTTTTGGAGAATGATTTATCATCTTCCATTTTCTTTGTAAAGTCATTTAATAATAAATCAGCTTTTGAAACAATTGTCGTTCCGCTGTCTTGAATTTCTTTTGCTTGTCCATTAATTTGATCAAATGTTTTATATACATCGTCTGAAGTTGCTAAACTATGCTTCGAACTTTCGACCAATGACTGACTTTGCATCATTAATGATTTAATACCAGAATCTAACGATAAAACAGCCGTTTGCTCACCAGCATGATTTGTTGTTACTACTTGCTGCTCTTCAACTAGCTTTAAGCTATTCTCACGCCATTTCGCTAAACCTTTTACATACTCTCCTAAATTTTCATTCATACTAGTCGCTTGTTGCGTCGTTCCATTTAATTTCTCCGCTAGTAGTATAGAATTTTGATCCGCACTAGTAATAGATTGTTGATAAGAGTTTATTTTTTGTTTTAAACCTGACATATCTTGCTTTATTTCTGTAGTAATACTTGATGAAACAAGATTTGAAATTAAATCAATTAAACTTTGTTTATTTAATACGTAGTACAAAGACTGATCCGTCGCAATTGCATCTAAACTTCCCTCTTCTAACTTAGGACCTACATCTTTCGTTCTTAAATCAATCCCATAATACATTTCGTAAAGGCTCATTAAACCTTGATAACTTTCGACTGTATCTACTGCTTCTTTTATTAATACACTGGAAGTAATATCTGTTATTTTTTCTGTTTTTTGATGTATAACTTGATTCGTTGTACTTTCAATAATTTTTGAATTGCTACCGTTATCTGTCCCAGTGTCTGGCTTCTCTCCTGTATCAGGTTTTTCTCCTGTATCAGGTTTCTCTCCTGTATCAGGGTTTCCTCCCGTGTCTGGATTTCCTCCTGTATCAGGT
>NZ_JXIS01000122.1:0-647 GCF_000836715.1 Bacillus sp. L_1B0_5
TTATGCATATGGATCATCTTCTAAATCATTTAGTTTATTCCATGATGTATTTTCTTCTTTATCATTGGATTCCCCAGGATTCGTTATTTCTTGACTTGCTTCGATATGAGTTTGATCTAAAACAGGTGTATGAACAGTTTTTGAATCTTCATTATGTTTAATTGGTAAAGGTTGTGTTTCATTATCCAATGCAAATGTATATTTACGTGGTAAAATTTCTGCTACATCTACATTACCAATTTGTTTATGAAGTTGTTGTGCAGCATACAAAAAGAACATTGTAAGATCACTTTGTTTGTTAATGAAATCGATCATATCTGGTGAAATGTCTTTCTTAATATAGACATTTGCTCTATCACCAGCTTTGTATATTTTACGAGCCATTATTTTTCACCGACAGTAGCAAGCGCTTTTTCTTTTAATTCTTCAAATCTTGGAGAGCATGTGTACACAAGTAATCCGCGTGCATTTACGAAAAGTGGGTCTTTTAAGAAAATAACATTTGTTAAACGTCCTTTTTGCTCTAAAATTTGCTGTAGGCTTTCTTTTACAATTGCGGCACCGCCACCATAAATGAATACATACGGATCATCTTTCATATCATCAATTTTATTAATAATATCAGTTGCAATTCGATTTGCTAAACC
>NZ_JXIS01000123.1:0-30326 GCF_000836715.1 Bacillus sp. L_1B0_5
CGAAGTGAAAGTGGGGGTAGTTCAATATACTTCTGTGTACTCTAGCTGATATAATGTGAAAGGTAATTATTGGATAATTAGTAATACATATATGTTATATTAGGGGGATACATAAGTAATGTTAGATGCTATTTTTGCAGTTGTAGAAATACTCTTAGGTTTTTTCGCATTTATAATAGCTTTGTTTGCTTATCTCTTTTCAACAGGAGAAGAAAAGCGACAAGCAAAAGAGGATTTAAAGGAGCTTTCTAAAACTGCTCTCATCCCATTTGTTGTGTTTGTAATCGTAATATTATTTTTTGTTATTAAGGTGATTGATCATGACAATAAAGTTGAACAAGAACAACAAAGGCTACATGAAGAGAACTACCAACGTTACCATAATGATAGTAATTCTAATCTTGATAAAAATCTGGAACAAGATAATAAATAATATAGATAAGAACCTCGCCGTTTCCATAAGATGGCGAGGTTCTTACGCATAAAGAAAAGACACCCTAAGGTGCCTTTTCTAATAGTTTTTTAGCAGAAGCAACTGCATCCGATAATGATTAATAGTATAAAGAGTACAACGAGTAAAGCAAAGCCTCCAGCAAAACCGCAGCCTTCGCCGCAACTACCACTATATCCCATAATAATAGTTCCTCCTTTAGATAAGAGAATACAACTAGGATCCATTCCACGGATTTTAATGGGTTCACTTTACCTTATGTTTTTACGTATGAATTGAGCAGGTCCTTTTGAAAATAAGCGAAAAATTATTAAATGTGTTGCCCCTGAATGTTGATAAGTACCGACGTTCGAAAGGTGCTTAAAACGTATAATCCAGAAGTAATTGTTGTAAATGGAGGGAGGCAAAATTTCTTCAAGGGAATCCTGTAATTATGACTAAAGAAGCTATTTATCAAATACATATGGAAGCTGTTAATCATTACTTACTAACTAGAAAAGAATTAAAAGATTTTATCAATGAAAAAGGACTTTCCAACAATATTTTAGTACCATCCGATGGTGAAGTATCCCACTTTCCAATATAAATACTTAAATACTTATGCGCTTTTTTTGATTATAAGCGTTGGTTTTCAAAATAGGGTGCTTACCAAACATGCCCATCAAGTCAAGATAATATAATACTCCCAGAACAAAAATTTTGGCGTGTTGCTCGTAATTAGTGTTTTGCGATAACTCGTTCTTGTTAGTTTGATAGTGATGGGGTGCTACCTCAAATAGATAAAATTCCATTCTTCTTTGTAGGAAACCTATAGGACTTAAATACTTTTGAATATTGAATACAAATTTAGACATGAAAAAACACGATCTATTCTTATGTTTTTATAGAAAGAATAGATCGTGTTTTTTCATTTTAGGCGGATTTTATTTTGTTAGCTTGATAGCGATGTGATCATGCCTTTTTTTAGAGTCATACTATAAGTATATCCAAGATTAGGAGATTACTTGCAAGAGTCTTGGAAGTATTGCAATCGTGCTGTGTTATAATTCTAAAGTACTAACATTTCATGTAGGAATTATAGATGTCGGTTTGACATATGAAATGTAAAATCAATCTGTTATTTTGAGGGTTCAGGCTACCATTATCTAAACTAACATTCACACTAAAAGAAGTACAAGGAGGAAGGTATACCTATTAAAATAGTTAGGTATACCAAATTAGAAATGAACATTAAATTTAATAAAAAAGTAGTAGCATTCACGGCAGGATTAACAGTATTATCTTCACCATTGGTATCGTTTGCAGAGGAACAACAATTAGTAAACAATAAGCAACCTACAAACGTTCAGGAACAAAGTAAAACAACAACAGATGAACAGGCTTTAAAAAGTATTGAAGCTAGTTTTGAAGAGGTAGACGGACGTGGTGGAGGTACTGTCGACAATAAGAAAGCAGATAGTCTTCAACGTTCAGAAGGTATTCATGAAGAAACAGGTACATTAACTGTCCCTAACAATTCAAACAGAACAAAACGTAGTCTGTCTCCCATATCACCTAGTACCTCTAGTACAATAAACGGTGTTCCATTCACTGAATGGATTGTTCCAGCAGGTAACGATAATATTCGTCCTCAAAACTACATGAGTCCAAAGTACATTACAATTCATGAGACTGATAATACAAGTGTAGGAGCAGGTGCTAGAAACCACGCTCAATACCTATATAACCAAGCAGTAGGAAACACAGACCGAGCTGCATCGTGGCATTTTACAGTAGACGATAAAGAGATTTATCAACACCTACCATTAAACGAGAACGGATGGCATGCAGGAGACGGTGATGGTCCAGGTAATAGAGAATCCATTGCAATTGAAATCGCAGTTAATAGTGACGGAAACTACAGTAAAGCGGTAGATAACGCTAAGAAACTTGTAGCTTATTTAATGAAAGAAACTGGTGTACCGTTAAATAATATTGTAAAACACCAAAAATGGAGCGGTAAAATCTGCCCTGCTAACATGATTAATAATGGGCAATGGGATGTATTCGTAAATAGCGTTGAGGGGTATTATAATAATCTTTATCAACCAAAGGATGACATTACAGGAGGGTGGTATGAAGAAGCTATTCGAGAGTTAAATAGAAGAGGTATTATGATAGGGGAAGGAAACGGAGTTTTCGCACCCAATAGAGCGATAACAAGAGCCGAATTTGCTCAATTAATCTCTAACTCTCTAAACCTGCCAGCTGGAGATGCTTCATTTAAAGACCTAAACGATGCAAATTCAACTTTACGGGATGGTATTAAACGTACTGCAAGTGCAGGTATCATTCAAGGTAGAGGAGATGGTTATTTTGACCCAAACACACCTATTACAAGAGAAGAATCAGCAATTATTGTAAACAAGGCTTTACAGTATAAAGGTATATGGGGACCAGTTGTAAACCTACCATTCTCAGATAAAGACCAAATTATATATAAAGAAGACGTACAAAGACTGTATGGCCTAGGTATTGTAAGAGGTAAGGGTGACAATCAATACGACCCTAAAGGAACAACAACTCGTGGTGAAACAGCAACATTCATTCTAAATATGCTACAAGTAATTGAAAATGGTAGTGTTGAAAAGGTAATTGGAACGGCTCAAATTAATGGTATTGGGGTAAATGTTCGAAGCGGATCAGGTACAAACTATTCTATTGTTAGAAAGACAAGTAAAGGCGAAAAAGTTACAGTATATGAAGAAAAGAATGGTTGGTTAAGAATTGGAACAGGTCAGTGGATTTATTATGACTCTAGTTATATCGACTATAACAGATTATAAAAGACTAAATAGTTAAAAGAACAGGTCATATTTGGATATATAACTTAATCTCAGGTTGTGAAGAAGACTTTCTCCACAACCTGTTTTTGTTTCTGCCCCCCTCTTTACCTACCAATACTGATAAAAAGAGGAAAAGGAGAGATTCATTATGATGGGTGCATCGAAAAATCACCGTGATCAGCGTGTATACAATTTAATTTACCTTATGTTTTTACGTATGACTTGAGCAGGTCCTTTTGAAAATAAGGGAAAGATCATTTAATGTGCTTCCCCGGAATATTGATTACCCATTTTCTAAAAAACAAACCATTTAATTATATCAATAATCAGATTATTTAATATAATGTATTAATCCTAACAGAAGGGAGGATTATCCATGCAATTAGTTTGTTTTAAATTAGTAAATGGTCAATACTTTTTAGTTGTAGAAGGTATCGAGATTCCTGCGCCAATTCCAGCGTTTGCTGCAGCTTTATTAATTGGTTTAGGAGTAATACCGCTTTGTTCTTAATGTAAGGAATTTCAAACAGCTCTATCTTTCAATCGATAAACCCTTAAGTATATGAATGCTTGAGGGTTTTTTATATTAAAAAAGAAAAGACGCCATAAGGCGTCCCCACAAATAGGTAGATAAGACTTTAGTTTTCCAATCTAAAGAAATTTTGTATCAGCTCTTTGAAAGTATATCATAATATCTGATTGATTTATTATGCATTATTACATACTTTTCTCAAACCCTCTAGTTTCTATTAGATAAAATAGAATCCTAATATTACTAAAAATCAAATAAATATTTCTAAAAACCCTAAATATTTATAAGGGGAATAAAAGTGATACATTTAAGGTGCAAATTATAAAAAATATTAAAGGGGGAATAAAGCAGTATTAAAAAACTATTATAAGCGGTGGGCATTTATAAAGGTTATATAAACTTGAATTTTGTTAAAAAGATCCTCATTTAAGTGTACTTTTTCTGACTTGGACTAACGTAATTTTAATAATATGAATGATGAGGGCAGATCCCAATAGGGGCATAATGAAACGAAATACCCACAGCGCTTTAGGTATTCTATTATGCAGTGAAATCTTATTATTTAAATGAATTATTTTACTGGATTCAAAGGATTGAAAAACGTATTTGAAATTTAAATACCTTTGCAGAGATAATAAAGGTATTTAATTAAAGCACCTGTTGGCTAAAGTAGTTTTTCAACAGATTACTAATTTAGGGTGAACTCTTTAATATAATGATACCGGTGCATTTGTCTATTGGGGTTTCAGAAAGATTTAAAATCGTATATCTAAAAAATATAAACATATATATTTTAAGAGAACTGAGCTTGAAAGTATAACGATAAATGTGCTGGATTTACTGACACATTGATAACCAAAAAACAAACTATTCAAGGCCAGTGCTATCAGATACTACAATTCTACTAGTCACGTTAATTATTTCTCGCTTGTGGGGGGAACGTAGTGTTTTGAAATGTATCTGTTTTTGTTTCCCTATATGAACTATTATATCAACGGGCTCCTTACTAAAATAATGAAGAATCATCATTTGTTTATTCTGATTTCTGGAAAAGTTTTAATAGATTCATGTTGAACAAACATACTTTTTAGAAAGAGGGGAGATTATTGAGGGATAATCAATTACTATATCAACAGCAAAAAAGAGAAAAGGCACTTGTGATTGGAGCTGGTATTGCAGGCTTACTTACTGCACGCGTGCTTTCCAGTTATTTTGAGACAGTGATAGTTGTTGAAAAAGATGAGTTACCTCAAAAACCATCTGAACGTCCAGGTACACCCCAAGACTTTCATCCTCATCGTGTATTACCACGCGGAGAAATAATTATGAACCGCTTCTTTCCTGGATATGTTGATGATTTATTAAATCTAGGGGCCCATAATGTTAAGAATGATAAAATGATTCGATTTTCTCCGTATGGGGCACTTGAACTAGTTATAGAACGAAAAGGTGCAGCGAGCAGTCGAGCATTGTTAGAATGGACAATCCGCCAACGTGTGCAAGAAATTCCTAATGTACATTTTTATTCAAAGCAAGCGGTAACAGGCCTTTTAGCTTCGTCTGATCACAAGCGTGTTATTGGAATTAATATTCAAGAACGAGACGAATTAAAAACAAAGCGAACTGTGTTAACCGATCTGGTAGTTGACACATGTGGTCGTCAATCGAAACTCAATAAATGGCTTACATCTATGGGATATGAAGTTCCAGAACCAGAACGTTTAAAGGTGAATTTTGGATATAGCACGAGATATTATAAAGTACCTTCATATATCAAAGAGAAATTGAGTGCAATTTCTGAAGGAGATCCTGCTAAAAACGTTGGTGCTGTAGGGTTATTGTATATTGAAGATAATATAGCTCAAGCGCTACTATTTGTTGCTGGAGGTACACACTATCCACCAACCAATTCAAAAGAATATGAAAAAGAACTGGATTCTTTAGTTACCCCTATGATGAGGGAGTTAATTAAAGAGTTAGAACCAATTAGTGTCCCAAGAGGATTTAGAGCGCAGGAGTCAATCCGTCAACATTTTGAACAAATGGAAAATTGGCCATCTGGATTATTAGTGTTAGGTGATGCTTTTTGTAACTTTGATCCCATTTATGGACAGGGGATGACCGTAGCTGCCATTGAAGCTGAAATGTTAGATACTTGTTTAAAAGAACATTCTACTCATAAACCTGGATTCGAACGCAAGGTGCTGCAACGTATGCAACAAGCTATTGAGCCGGCATGGTGGCTGAGTTCAATTGCGGATTTACGTTGGAAAGGTGTTGAACATGTAGGAGCCGTTCCACTAAAAGGTGTGAAATTTGCACAGAAATATTTTGACTTATATCTTAAACAAGCTGTAAAGCAAGCAAGGGAGGGTAAGTCTACCATGCTCCAAAAATATATAATGATGAATGGGCTAGTTTATTCGCCTCATGAAATCATTAATTCAGATATATTAAGCATGTTAATCACTGGGGATGAGACTTCGGAGGGGAATGAACTTTTGAACGAACTTGGAGAAGTAGATAAGAAATCACTGCAAGAAAGAATACATGAATTAATCCCTTCCTTTACATTAGGTTTTGAGAATAGCATTCCAAATTTGTTTTCATCCATTTCAATTTCTAATGTCAAATGAGGAAAAGAAACATTGCTCTAATTAGGGCAATGTTTCTTTTGTTAGATAAGCAGTATTCAAAAGTAGTTATTTAGCAATTATGTTTTTCGAAATATTCTTCTTTAATTATTTGTAATTTTTTTTCGTTTTTTGTTAATTCAAATATAAATAACGCTTTTTTCATGTTATTATCAACATCTTCTTTATTATATTGTTTAAGCTTTAATAAGTTCCAACCATGTCCATAGTATAATTCACCTAATAAATATAAAGTATTTAGATTAATAGCTAGTTGGATGCCCATATCATTGTATTTTATTGCCTCTTCGTGTTGATTTGCATGACCTAAATTTTTTGCTAAATTGAAAATGATTTTTAATTTAATTTCTTTATCTCTAGGAAAAGCTAACTTATTAAAATTATTTAAACATCTTCTTAATATCGTAATACTTTTTTCATATTCTTTATTTTCTCCATGAAATATAGCCATTGTCTGCATAATATCTATTTCTCTTTCTGATAAAAAATTAGAATTAGTTAAAGTTAGTTTTAATGCATGATTTAAAAGATCTAAAGCCGTTTTTATTGATCGCTCCACCATAAATATAGCAATTGCTTCATGCCATATTAGAAATTGTTTCTCTTCATTTGTTTGAAAATTATTTAAGTTTTTCTCTTTTTTTACTATTTCATAAAGTTCTTTATATTGTTTTTGTTTTAAGCAATCTTTTATTACATATTTTACATTTTCTACATATTTAATTTTTTTGTTTTGAGTTAGTGCAAATATATGATTTGGATCAATCCCAAGTCTTTCTGATAATTGATATAACAATATGCTAGATGGATAAATCACACCTTTTTCGATCTTGCTAATTTGACTTTGTGAACATATTCCATGACATAATTCGGATTGTGATATATTTTTGTTAATTCTAAGTTCTTTAATGGTAATACCCAAATCGTTAAATTCCATTTTTTCACCTACTATTTAGCACTGTATTAGTAAAAGAGTTTTCTCTAACTTTTAATGTAATGTAAAAATAATATAGTTGCAATTGTTATTTGTTTTAAAGGACTTACCGTTTCCAGGGACGGTGAGGCTTTTATTATGTACAAAAAAAGACACCCTAAGGTGCCTTCTTCCGACTTGAACCACGTTCATTTAGTATAAACTTATCGTATTATCCCTTTGTTATACGTGTAAACACATCCTATAAAACAGGATCGTCTATATACACCAGATTGTTAGTTCACAAAGTACAAGAGATTTGAGATCAGTATTAGAGTGACGCCACACCTTCTATAATGATTGATATGTTACGCCTTTCAAAAGAATCTGCTTTATAGAATGTATCCACGTTTATTATTTTATTATATGTAATATTTATTTAGTGTAATTTTTTGTAGATATGTATAATTGCATAAAGTTTATAAAAAAATCAGAGTATAATTTGGATTGTGTAATAAAGATAAGGCCCACCTACGGAAATAGGTGGGTTTTTTGTTGGGTAATACTATCTCATTGCACACAAGGGAATTGCTATTAAAACCATAGCATATTTTTATAGCTCTTATATTGAGAAATAAAGAAAAGACACTCTAAGGTGCCTTTTCTAATAGTTTTTAGCAGAAGCAACTGCATCCAATAATGATTAATAGTATAAAGAGTACAACGAGTAAAGCAAAGCCTCCAGCAAAACCGCAGCCTTCGCCGCAACTACCACCATATCCCATAATAATAGCTCCTCCTTTAGATAAGAGAATAAAACTAGGGTTCATTCCACGGATGTTAATGGGTTCACTTTACCTTATGTTTTTAAGTATGAATTGAGCAGGTCCTTTTGAAAATAAGGGAAAGATAATTTAATGTGCTTCTACTGAATATTGATAAGTACCGACGTTCAAAAGTTGCTTAAAACGTATAATCCAGAAGTAATTTTTATAAATGGAGGGAGCACAATTTCTTCAAGGGAATCCTGTAATTATGACTAAAGAAGCAATTTATCAAACACATATGAAAGCTGTTAATCATTACTTACTAACTAGAAAAGAATTAAAAAGATTTTATCAATGTAAAAGGACTTTCCAATAATATTTTAGTACCATCTGATGGTGAAATATCTCACTTTCTAATATAAATACTTATGAGCTTTTTAATTATAAGCGTTGGTTTTCATGGTAGAGGCCCACCAGACATGCCTATTAAGTTAAGAAATAATAACACTCCCAGAACGATAATTTTTTGAGTGTTGTTCGTATTTATTGTTTTGGGATAAATGTTCTTGTTAGCTTGATAGTGATGGAGTACAGCCAGCAATGTAGGTTTAAAATAACATGATGCTGTTTATAAAAAAGCTGTAGAAATAGTGTGTCAAACCATACCACTAGTTAAAGAGAATATATATGGCGGACCTTTTAAAATAGATGTAATTACGTGAAAATTATAGTAAGAAGGGCAAGGAAATGTTTAATGATTTTAAGCTTGTAGCAAATCATTCGATTTATATCCAATTTCATAGTCATTTGAAAATATGATTATGAAATGCCAACTATTAGCATCTATTAAAAAGGAGAATAGTTTATGAAAATAGTAAATGATAGAGCCATGTTACGATTAATGCATGTAAATGATACCGAAAGCTTATTTAACATTGTGGAAGGAAATAAAGAAATATGGACGTATTTAATAGCTAAAATGGATAGCTATCAAGATATGGAGCAGTATGTTCAAGTAGCAATAAAAGGTTTTGAAGGGGATACGGATTTACGAAATGAAAAAGCACAGCGCGCAATTGAAAGACTAGGTGCTGTGAAAGAGGGAGTATTGCGAAACGAAAGACAATTGCCAAATGGTTATGTACGGGATGCGGTTGTATATAGTATTATCGCAAGCGAATGGACGGTTATAAAAGAACAACTTTTACAAAAACTAGCTGTATATAAATAAAGAGAATATATAGTGCTTCTATATTATTAATGTTTTTATCTATGATTGCGAAAAATACAAAGGGAAAGAAAGCTCACTAATTTCAAACTCCCTATGTTATCATAACGCAAGTTGGTTACATTCTTTTGGGGGATCTATATTACTTATATAAATTTTACATAATGTGTCCTTAGAAATACTACGCTTATAAATAAGGGGTACCATCTAATATATATTGGATGATACTTTTTTGTTTTATGAACAATAAGGCTATTGAAAGGGTCCTGATATGAATATCAGGACCCTTTCAATGTATATAATTATTTCACTGCCTCTTTTAATTCTTTTCCAGCTTTAAAAGCAGGTGCTTTTGAAGCTGCGATTTGCATTTCTTCACCTGTTTGTGGGTTACGTCCTGTACGTGCAGATCTTTCACGTACTTCAAATGTACCAAAACCAAGAATCTGTACTTTCTCTCCATTTGCTAGCGCATTTGTTACTGTATCTAATAACGCTTGTGTTGCTGCTGCAGCATCTTTTTGTGTAAGTTCAGCTTTTTCTGCAACTACTTTTGTTAATTCTGTTTTATTCATTTTCTGCACCTCATTATATGTAATTAGGTGACTATTATAACGTGTGATTACTTATGATGCAATTATACTGTACATAGAGCCATAGCAAGAGCACAAGAGGACAATGTCTGTGTAAAGGCATAAGAAGGATATTAATTATCGCTTTAAACTCTGTTCATATTTCTTTACATCTTCCATGGTTTTAAATATTAACACATCAAAAATTCCTTTTTCATTCCCACATACGACTACAAAACCATCTGTTGCTTCCAAAACTCTACCGACGCCACCATCTGTAAGTGTAATACTGGTGAGATGTTTTACGTTCAGTTTTTCTTCTTTTCGAATGTAAGTAGTTATGGGTGTTCCTACAGGAAATGCGTCTGTGATCTCCTTTGTTGTATATGTGCCATCATCTACTGATTGAGTTTTAGTTGTAATAGAATCCGTTTGAGTGGCACATCCTGTTGAACATATTAAAAGAATGCCAGTAATAATACTTACACATGCTGTTTTTACCATTCACAAAATCCTCCTATAACTGTTCGTATTGTCAACCCATTTAGGGTAACAAATTATATATACGAAGTTTGTTGGTTTATGTGAGTCGTAAATCAACAAAGATACAGGTATTTTGCCAGAATGTGTTTCAAACAAAAGAAAAAACACCCAAAGGTACCTTACTGCGACTGGAACAATCGTAATATGGTATTGGGTGCCAACCCGAGTATTATTTTGCCACATTAAGTAATTTTGGTTGTTGAGAAATATAATTCAAATCTATATGTTGTTTACTTTTGCTTCGGTAGCTTTTTTGTAGTGGATTCTTCAATCTGTTCAGATTTACTTTTAATTTCAGGGGTTATTGCTATCTTGCTACCCTGGTGCACACAATACAGGTATTTGTTGCACCAGAACTAAAAAAGTAATCAAATGTAAAAAGGTTAAAAATCGAAACGTATGTTATTATTATATTGAGAATTATAAATTAAAGGTGGCATCTGGAAGGGAATAGTTATAAATGAAAAAAATAAAGGGGAAGTTATCTTTTAGCATTGATATTATAGGTTGTATCCTTTGCATTATAATGTTTATTATAAGTCTTGTTAATTTTAGAACATGGGTACACCCATTTTTATTCCTTATCTTCGGACTAATTTTCTTCATTAATATAGTAAATACCCGTAAGAGAAAAGGGCGTAATTCAAATTAAAATAAAAATGTATCCGTATAACCAAAAAACGCTATTCTTTTTGTAGAGATATACAGAGAGGATGGCATTTTTTATAATTTTTTTGTTTCAAGATGAACTTCAATGATTTGCTGAGGGATTATATCAATATTTTCCTCCTTCACTTTTAGAACAGCTTGCTAGAGGGGGAGATTTTGTTTAAAGAAAGGGAGATTTTGCGATGTTACCTAATTATATAAAAATAGCTCATGAGATAGCCAAAAAAGCCCATGCTGGACAAGTAGATAAAGCAGGTATGGATTATATCAAACACCCTGAGGCAGTTGCTAGATTTGTAAATACGGCCGAAGAGAAAGCTATTGCTTATTTGCATGATGTTCTTGAAGATACTGAGATAACTGCTAATGATCTGTTAAGTGCTGGTATACCTCATAACGTAGTTGAGGCAGTGCAGGTACTGACAAAAGAGAAATACACACCTTATTTTGAGTATTTGTGCAGAGTGAAAGAAAATTCTCTTGCCCGTACAGTTAAACTTGCAGACTTAAAACATAATTCTGATCGCTCAAGACTTGCTAGGATAACAGATAAAGACCTAAAACGATTGGAGAAGTATCGCAAAGCGATTCAGTATTTAGGGGAATAAAAGAAACAGCAACTTCTTAAGTGACAATTTCTTATAATACTAGTTGTTTAAAGAAACTCCTTCTTGCAATGTTTTAAGGCATGTAAGAAAAATTCTCTGGTTGTTAAAAAATAAGAGACGATATTCTAAAGGAGTCTGAATATCGTCTCTTATTATAAGCCTTAAAACGTTAATTCAGGAATATGTAAATGGTTTTTTAATAAGTTCCAAGTCTCATCTAGAATGGGTTTTGGTGGTATGTAAATAATTGTTCCATCCCGACCTCTTGTTAAAATAACTCTATATGCATTGAGTTTAATTTGGAATGGATCTTCAACACCCCATTGATAGTGTTGCCCCTTCCAAGTCCCATTTTGTAGATATAGATCATCATCCCAATGAACAAGCGTCATATCTAGTTCAAGTCCCTGTGTTTGGAATTCAGTTGAGCTGTAGTTGAGCGCTCTACAATAGTATTGGGATTCGGCATAGTTAAAGTATTGAGCGATCTTACTAGGGCGTTCATATCGTTCATCTCTTGGTAGAACAGGGACTTCTTTTTGATGATCAGCGCCACCAGCACAGACAACGCCAACTGTTTTTGTATCATCCTGATAAAGCTGATGTAAAGTGTGTTTGGCTTTGGCTAAATCACGCGTAATAAAAAGTTGATAATGTTCTTTTGGTAGCTTATGAATAAGTTGTTTTGTTTGTTCAAAATTAGCATCCAATAAAGTATTAATAATTTCATAGTATTTTAAAGCTGCATGAGCACGGAAAGATGAGTTTAAATGTAGCTGAGAATGTGTTCTATAATGTGCTGCATTTGTAAATATAGAATTAGAATGTTTAGAGTGAACAGTCACGTTTTTTCCAGCGATCGCATAATTCCACAGGGCGAGACCGCCTTCTTCTCCAGAATAGATCTCTTGTCCGTCTCCGATTAAGCCAATTGTTACACTCCACGGTTTATTGTTTGTTGTAACATTCATTATAATATCCGGTTCACTTAAGTTTTGAACTTCTCGATTTCTTCGAGTGAGTGATTGATCGACTTTTTTTGTATCCCATGCTCGTTGGGCCTCATCAAAAATGATTATTTGTTCTTTTGGAATCATTCTCTTTTCAAGAAAATCCATTTTATAGCCATATAGACCTTGTACGAAGGTTCTATTTTTCAACGTATCTTGTAATACGTCTACTAATGGGCCGTTACCAGATAAATAAACTGCATTTTTCATCTCGTGTGCAATGGTCAGACCTAAATATGTTTTACCTGCTCCTGGCTCGCCAGATACCAAAATAAGATGATGGGTATTTGTATGTTGGGCTTCTTCAATAATTGAGCGTACAGTTTGTTGTACTTCTGGGAAATTACTGCTTGATACAGCTTTAATGTCAGGGAGTGGTTCATTATTTAAAATAGAACGAGCAGCTTCTAGCATAGAAGGTGAGGGTTCATAGACACCATTGATTACTTCCTCTAGCATTAAAGTTGGTGCTTCTGTTTTATTTAATATTCGTTTAATATTACTTTCCAATCCATCAACTGTTGAAAGGGTTACTTGATATTCTTTTTGGAAAACCCAGCGTTCGCCTTTGTAGTTTGTAAGCAGTAAAACACCAATGACTTGTATGTTAGATTGTTGAATAGCTGAGTGATAATGTTCAAGATCACGCATATAAAGAGATGTTTGGATATATTCAGAAGGTGAAACGCTATTATAACTTTTACATTCGAGAACTATTAAATAACCATTAATTAATAAAAGTACATCAGGACGACGACCGCCTCCGCGTAAAATCTCATATTCAAATATAAGTGATGCATCTAAATTAGAAAATCGATTAAATAAATCTTGTAGTTTATTATAACTATCAATCCATGCTCTCTTTTGAGAATCTATTTTTGGATCATTTGTATTGGTTTTATAAACATGATCTAACAATTGTTTAATAAAAAACTGTACATCTAATTGCTTAAATTGTTCAATAGTTCCAGCCCAGCCATAGTTCAAGATAAAGGCCCCCCTGAAGTGTAGTAGGATATATGTATATTTCTATTATACGAAATGATATAACTAGTTTGGAATAAGAAAAGAGTTCAGTTGTATTTTTTCTGGGGAATTTTGTGGTAATAAAAGATTTTCTTTATATGTTGAGGGTTATTGATAACAAAAGAATTGATTTAGATGAAGATATTTTATGTTTAAACATAGTTTCTTAACTAGATCACGAAATCATATTATTAACCAATTATCACTTTTAAATAAAGTCACTATGTTTTGAAAAAGATGCGATAAAATATAAAAAGGAAATGGACCATTTGTTAAAAAGATCAATTTCCTTTTTACGATTTAAATATATTTAAATATATTTAAATTTTATTATAAAAGAACCTAAATCATAGCCTGTTTTTATTATTGCTATAGCTGAAATTATAGCTAATGGGTATTTAATAGATGATTTGTTGAGAAATTCCTTTATGTTTTTCATGTTGTAGACCTCCATTGTATCAATTGTATTATTATATATAGTATCACAAATGTAATGATTAACATTCGCTATATTTATCTTTATTAGTGGAGAAGGATACTTAAATTTACGGAGAACTAAACAAAATAAAGGGTAACAAAACGATCAAATTTTTTATAAAAATCGCATACTAGTTTACAAAGAAAGAATCCATTTTGAACAAGCTTATGTCAGATTCTTCTTATTTGTCATATAATATGTGTAGGTGTTACTATTCCTATATAATAAAGTTGTATTTTTTTTGAATAGAAATATCGTTTATAAAAATTTTGCTGTTTTCAGTCCTTTTTATTTTGAAGTTAATGTGATATATTCATAACATAAAGAGCGAAATATATCACATGGAGGTTTTTATGAAAAATAAATTGTCTTATTTGGGATTTCTTGGTTTTTTGGGTTTTTTAGGTCCATTTACACTTTTAGGCAATATTTCATGGGCATATTATTTTTTCGGTTTCTTTTTCTTTTTCGCATATGCAAAAGTAGTACCAGATGAGCTTTTTATGCTACATGTGCGCATCGCTGCTACAAGGGCTTTTTTCGTAGCGATAGTATTAGGTAGTCTACTGCTATTAAGTGTTTTTATTTTTGAAAGTTTACATATAATTCGGTTCTTCGTTATAATTTCAGTGTTCTTTCCTTTAGGAACATTTCTAATCAATTTAGAAATATTTGAGCGTAGAGAAAAGAAAGGGATGCAAGATGCCACTTAAGACTCGAATGAAAGAATATAGAGTAAAGCTAAATATGTCGCAAGAAGATTTAGCCAAGGAGGTTGGTGTTAGAAGGGAAACAATAGGAAATCTTGAAAATGGAAAATATAATCCTTCTTTCAAACTTACTTATGATATTGCAAAGGTTTTAAAAGCACCTCTTGAAGTTCTATTTTGGTTTGAAGAATAGTTCATGTATGAGTAAATGATTATGATAGATATGCTCATGAGTTTTGAACAATCTTTTTTATAAAAACTAAATGCAGATTTCTAACAAAAGACTCCATTTTGATTAAACCTTTTTCAAAGTGGAGTCTTTTTATTTACCATAAACTATGGGTTTGTGGTTTTTTGTTTAAATTTCATTACAAATCAACACCAATTTGCGAATACATGGTTTGTAGATAAAAGAGAGCTGCAAACATCTGGATGTAATATATAAAAGGTGCCAATTCTATTATTAATAATGGAGATTGATAGCTCCTCTACGTTCACTTTTATAGAAGAGGGGAGATGAAATAAGCTAAGATAAAGCTGTTTTAGTAAATTTGCTTCATTTTAAAATAGGTTTGAATGAAGGAGACAATTTGCTAAATACACTATGTTGTTCATTTCCTTCTTGACTCATACTTGCTTGATAAGTTGAAAATCCTTTATACGTTCTTCTTTTCCATTGCCATAAGCCATTACTTTGATCGAATTCACCATAGTAATGATTGTAATCCAATTTGTTTCTTGTGTTTTTATTAAAATTATTGCTGATAAAAATACGGCTATTACTAGCATAAATTTGGTTATTGGTAATTACATTGTTTCGGGTATCGTAATTTATTTCGATTTGGCCACTCTCTTGATCTTTTGTATCATTTTTATAAATTACATTGTTCGTAATCGTGTTATTTTCAGCATATCCTTGCTGACTGTCATATCCACCAATTGCAATGCCACTCATAATATTATTGGATATCGTATTGTCTCTAACGGTAATTTGAATACCAATAGGGGGTTTGCTACCTTTACTTCCGCGTGAACAAGCTTTAGATCTTTTTGGAGTTTTACACACATCTCATGCAAAATAAAACTACAGCACGAACAAACCTAGCCTTCATCAATTCAATGATATTCAATTGTTTCGGAAGTAATTATGTTACTTAGGATTTTTTTAATAGGTATTAAAGAAAAACATTTTACATTAAAAGGTTATAGAAGTTGTATGATTTTGGATTAATAAAAGTGCATTCAATAATGTCAATTAATTATTATATTTTAAGAATAGTGAAAGGTTTTCGGGAATTAAAAAGTTGAATATAAGTTTGGGATTAGAATATTAAGGTGGATAATTATGTGTTTATTTGTAAAAAGAAAAGAAACTATAGCTTTAAAATATGAATTAGACGGACTCTTATAGCATGAAAAAATATGTAATTTTGCATAGTTAAATTTTACCAAATAGTATTTTAAATAAAATTACGTACCGTAATAAGGATTAAAGTTAAGAGATTCAATGGAGTGAAACTATAAGTTTTTAATATAACCAAATGTTCTATTTTTGAGGATGAACATGGTTATATTAATTAAAATATACTAATTGTAAATTAAACATAAAGCTAGGCCAATAATGCATTCAGGGCGTTTAGTATTTGGTTTAAATTGGATAAAATTTAATGAAAAAGAAGTAGATGAAAAAATATTCTGTTTATTAGAAATGATAAAAAAGAAAAAGAAAATAATAATTAAAATAATCAAGATTTAAGCATTTATTATTTTTCAGATATATAGAATTTATTTACATAAAAACAATTTATTGGTTATTAAATGGAAATTACCCCCTTCCCAAATTATAGATTTAGTAGTATTATTTGCTAAGGGATAAATTGGATATTATTTACTTTTATCAAAGGTATTGAAGCTTTGTTTTTATAACTCGAGTTCTATATCTATCTAACATTCCGATTAATCTGAAGGTTAATTCAATACCAAGAATAATTAATGCGCTATTAAATTCTTAAGTTATTAAATTATTTTCATTTACAGAAAAATAATTTATCGCGCAAATTTTAAGGGGGTGGATTTATCGTTAAATCCATATTTATTAATATAACGAAAGCTAGTTTAGAGGATATTCATTGCAAAAAATATTACTGGAAGGTGAATTAAAATGGGGAAATCGTTATGTGACCAAGAAAAAAAAGTAGCCATTCTTATTGCACACGGTTATAAGGATGTAGAAATTGCACAAAAACTATTTGTTAGTAGAAGAAGAGTAGGGGTTATTATTTCATCAATTAAGTTGAAATGTAGAATATCTTCTCGAGTTCAGATAGGAATTCTTGCCTATCATCGTGGATGGTTAGAATTTGAAGAAATTATGAGGAATGATGATTATGCGCAAAAGAGTGCCTTATATTGAACAAATGGAGCACAGCGAGTGTGGTTTAGCTTGTTTGGGGATGGTATTAGGTTACTACGGTTATAATGTAACGCTATCTGAATTGAGAAACAAATTTGGTACATCCAAAAAAGGCACTTCCCTTTATCATTTGATAGAGATGGGAGAAGAAACTCACCTTAAGGGGAAAGTCTATAAAGCAGATTGCAATGCATTAAGTCAAATTTCATGTCCTGCAATACTCTTTTGGGAAAATAAACATTATGTTGTTCTTGAGAGCATCAATAAAAGAAATTTTTCTATTGTTGATCCTCTTAATGGGAGACGGAAAGTTAGTCCGGAAATATTTAAGAGTTCTTATTCTGGATATGTTTTGAAATTTGAAACAGATGAAAAATTCGTTACAAAAAAGAAGGAATTAAAACTCAACTTTCTTTTACAACATATCTTAATGCATAAAAATATACTGATAAGTATAATGTTGGTGGCTTTCTTATTACAAGGTATTGGGCTAGTCATTCCTAAAGTAACTCAATGGATTGTTGATAATATCATTTTACCCAATAATGCAGAATACACCAGTATTCTGGGGGTAAGTGTGCTTGGTCTATTTTTATTTTACCAAGTATTCTCTATTTTTAGAGGGTATTTAATTACTATTCTTCAAACCCGCATGGATTCTTCAATTATGTCAGCTTTTATTTCTAAATTATTTAGTCTTAAATACTCATTTTTTGAAGCTAGAACAAGTGGAGAACTTATATACCGAGCTAATTCAAATGTAATAATTAGACAAATTCTATCTTCTCGTATGATTTCTTTGATTATTGATATGGTCTTAATTATTGGATACGCAATAATGATGTTCTATATGCAATGGAAATTAGGTTTGTTAGTAGTGTTATTATGCAGTATTATTACAGGCATCACACTTCTAAGTACTCGTTTGATTAAGAAATTATCAGATCAAAATCTTGTTGTACAAACCAAAACACAAAGTTACTTAACAGAGAGTATTCATGGAATTTGTGATATTAAAATTCTAGGTGCTGAAAAAAAAGTTTTTAATCACTGGCATCAGTTATTTCATAATCAATTAAAAGCTTCTCAAAAGCAAAATTTTCTTTCTACTACTCTAGAATCTTTTAGTAGTGGAATTCAATTTATTACCCCTCTTATATTACTTTGGGTAGGATCAATATTTATATTGAAAGGAGAATTTACAATAGGAGAACTCCTCGGATTTTCGGCACTTGCTACATCGTTTATGGTACCAATTGTTTCTATGGGAAACACGTATTCTCAATTGTTACTATTAGTGGCTTATATACAGCGCTTACAAGATGTAATGGAAAGCGACTCAGAGAATATAGATGGGCACAAGGTTAAAAATATTCAGGGCGAAATTGAATTTAAAGATGTGTCATTTAAATATGATCATTTTGGAAGTGAAGTTATTTCTAAAATTAATTTAAGGGTTAAAGCAGGAGAAAAAATTGCTATTGTTGGTTCATCTGGTTCAGGGAAAAGCTCATTGGCAAAATTATTGCTAGGATTGTATTCACCCACTAATGGACAGGTCTTTATTGATGGAAGACCGTTAGAAGAATTGAATTTACATGCATTACGCAGTCAGATGGGAGCGGTATTACAAGAAGCTAGATTAAATCATGGGAGTGTAATAGAAAATATCCAAATTTTAGATAATAAAGTTTCGTTAGAAAAAGTAGTTAATGCAGCTCAACTTGCAGATATTCATGAGGAAATTCTGAAACAACCTATGGGCTATTATACTATGATATCTGAAGGTGGTAGTAATTTTTCAGGTGGTCAAAAACAGCGTCTTCTTTTAGCGCGCGCTTTAGCTAATGAACCCAAAATATTAATTTTAGATGAGGCAACTTCAGCTTTAGATAATCTTTCTGAATCAAGAGTTCAACAAAACTTGAAAACGTTAGACTGTACGCAGATTATCATTGCTCATCGATTATCTACAGTTAGAGATGCGGATCGAATTATTGTTTTAAAGGATGGAAAAATCCAAGAAATAGGAAATCATCAAGAGTTGTTAAAAAGAGAAGGTATATATTATCAACTATATACAATTCAAGAGGAGAATCAAAATGAAGAATTGGCAATCTAAATTAGGAACAATAATTGTAATTTTAACCACTGTTATACTATTTACATTTACTTTTAATAAGTCCAGTAATGCAGAGAGTGGAAATGATCAACTATTTATGTTTACGGATTCAAATACTTCAGAAGAGGTAAATCAATTCATTAAAGAAAAATACCCAAGTATAAAGAGTACGGTAATTCCTGAAATTGCAATGGTTAAGCTTGAGGATACCGATAATGGTCAGCATATAAAAGCGAGCCATGAAATTAAGGAAAAGTTTCATAATAAAATTGAATCTACTGGACCAGAAAGTAAAATAATTGATCCTAAAGAAGATAATTTAAACCCTAGTATTAGTGAAAATGAGATTATTCCTACTGTTATTCCAAATATAGAAGAAAAGGCAAAATTATATCAAGAATTAGGATGGGATATAAAGAAAATCACTGAAGATGGAAAAAGTTTTAAAAAACAAAAAGGTAATCATAATGTAAAAGTAGCAATTATTGATAGCGGTATTGATTTTAACCATCCAGATTTAAAAGGAAATATTATTTCTAAAGGAAAATCATTTGTTCCCAATGTCGATAATACGGATGACCACATGGGGCATGGTACTATGGCAGCTGGTTCTATAGCAGCTAATGGAAATATGTTAGGAGTTGGACCAGAGTTAGGCATTATTCCTTATAAAGTTATGGATAATTGGCAAGATGGGGCTGAATCAGCTTGGGTTACACAAGCAATTATTGCAGCTACAAAAGATGGAGTAGATGTTATTAATTTAAGCTTAGGGACGTACAAATCATTGGAAAAGCCAGAAGATCGTGTAGTAGTAGAATCTTATAAACGAGCTGTTAAATATGCTCATAAACACGGCGTCATTGTAGTGGCTAGTGCAGGAAATGAAAGTTTGGATAATAATAACCCAACCCTTATAGCAGAAAAACGAGGTTTTTCTGGTGATAAGCAAGTGCATCTTCCAGGTGGTGGGCTTCCATCATTAATTACTGTTTCAGCTACTGATAAAAATGATTTACTAGCATCTTATTCAAACTATGGTGGGGTTTCTGTAGCTGCTCCCGCTGGAGATTATGGTCCTGAGTGGGCTAATCAGCAAAAGCTAGACCCATTTTCTATGACATTAACTACTTATCCAACTAATTTACCACAACCTCCAATAAGCAAGGCTTTAAACCTACCAGAAGGTTATGTTTTGATGGCGGGAACTAGTGTTGCAGCACCAAAGGTATCTGGGGCAGTTGGAGTTCTTATCGCTGAACAACAAAAGAAAGGACGAAAGTCTTTAAAATTAGCTCAGTTAAAAAATATATTAAAAAAGAGTTCAACTGATTTAGGGGAACCTGGTAAAGACGATAAATATGGATATGGTCTAATAAATGTTAATAAGGCTTTAGAATTGATTAAATAAATAGTATATTTGGTTTTTAAGTAATCAAATATATGCATAAATAGGGTCTTTTTCGATGAATTTCGAAAAAGACCCTATTTAAATTTGAGGAATATTTAAATTTGTTTCATATAAATTTAAAAAAAGTATGAAAAATATTTTATAAATAATAAAAAATATGCAAATTTGCGAACTATAAATAAAAGACTTTCTCATATAAAATACAATTTGTAGTCAACGTTAGAGGAGGAATTTTATTATGAATCGTAATCAAGTTATTGAAGAATTAGCAGTAAATCATCCAGCAGGTGCAAAATTAGTAGAAGTATCAAGAGAAGAGTTAACACGTGTTTATGGTGGTGGGGATGTTCAAGCTGAAACAACGCCTATGACGCCTACCCTTTATCTTAATGGAATAACTATTGGTTTAGCTCTATCTAAGCAGAGTTGCTAATTTTAAAATGAAAATTGATTTAAAGAACTACCTGTCTCCCATTTTTTAGAGGGCAGGTAGTTTTTTATTTTCTTAGGTTATTGAATTTGTGGTCCAAATGAAAAATCACTTATGTATAAGTTATATTTCAAATGTATATGAAAGAAAAGTATTCTAAAAATAATAAGATGATTTAACTAAATAATAAAAAATATGCAAATTTGCGAACTATAAATAAAAGACTTTCTGATATAAAATACAGTTTGTAGTTAACATTAAAGGAGGAATTCTATTATGAATCGTAATCAAGTTATCGAAGAATTATCAGTAAAACATCCAGCAGGTGCAAAATTAGTAGAAGTATCAAAAGAAGAGTTAACACGCATTTCTGGCGGTGGAGATGTTCAACCTGAGACTACTCCACTTTGTGCTTTTGGTGGCGGAGTAGCGCTTGGTCTTTCACTTTCAAAGGTATACTGCTAATAGTTGTAAATAAATATTAGAGTAGCAAAAACACCATAATGTAAATGTATATAATTTACATTATGGTGTTTTTTAAATACTAGGTTACTCAAAAAAGATTATGTTGAAATGGAGACTTGAGAAAAGTGAAGCAAAATACAAACAGAAAACCATTAATCTCGGCTAATTTGTATAAGTCTTTATCTATAAATGAAAGAATTCAACTAGCTAATAATATCGATACAATGCATTTAACTGAAGAAGAAATTCGAAATTATCGTAACAAATGGAAAGAAGCAACTTTATTGAATGATGATTCAATGAACAAGCGATTTCAGATGGAACAGTTAGATGAAAAACTCTTTATTAAAGCATTAAAGGCTTCTGAAAATGAAGAATGGTTACAACAGAATAAACTAGAACCACATCAAAATCCGTTATGGATGAATTGGATAGACGAAGCATTAACCCTTCATAGAGATGAAAAGTTACATGAGCCGGATCAATTACATATAAGTTTAGCCTTTCGTCCTTTTATACTCTGGGCAAAAAATAGATTTAATAAGTTTTATCAAGAGCATCCGTCCCTTTCTAAAAAAGTGGATTGGGACAAAGTACAATTATCAATTTTAAACAATTTAATTGAGGGTCTAACTAATATAGGTGCTAGAACTATTACTTTAGAACTTTATATTGCAAAGCAATTAAAAGAACTAACCGGAGATACTCCTGAAGAGAGATTTGAATCTTTTGTAAGAGCTAAATTAATGGATCCTAATGCTCTCGAGTTTATATACAAAGAATACCCTGTTCTTTCCAGAACTTTAATAATACGTACAAATTATTATGTAAATGCAATAACTGAAGCATTAACTCGTTTTGAAGAAGATTGGGATCAAATTAATCAATCATTAAAATTAGATGCACTACCTCTTAAATCAATAGTTGTTGGACTGGGAGACTCTCATCAACAAGGGCGATCTGTAATGCGATTTAAGTTTGAAAAAAATACAGAGATATTATATAAGCCAAAGCCTTTAACTGTAGCAATATATTTTCATGAGCTTTTAGATTGGATAAATAAAAAAGGATTTACACCAAAGCTAAAGGGATACAATATATTAAACCGTCAGGATTATGCTTGGGAGGAGTGTATTCAACACCAAGAATGTAAGACACACGAGCAAATTGAAAACTATTATAAACGTTTAGGTGGATATTTGTCTGTTTTACATGTTGTAAATGGTACTGATTTCCATCATGAAAATATAGTTGCAGATGGCGAATTTCCTACATTAATAGATTTAGAAACCATTTTCCATCACCCAACTAAATTAAATATTAAAGCTTCAGCTGACATGGAGGCAAGATATAAAATTGCAGACTCCGTTTTAGGTACTGCGTTACTTCCGCATTTATATTTTAAAAATGCAGATGGTTATGGGATTGATATTAGTGGAGTAAGTGTAACAAATCAGGAAGAATTACCTATACCTTTACTTCGAATTGAAAATGAAGGTACAGATGAAATGCGCTTTGTACGTAAAAAGGTAAAGGTAGAAATAAATAATAATAATGTTCCAAAGTTAAACGGAAAAGCAATAGGAGCTGCATCATATATAGACTGTATTATTGAAGGATATCAGCATGTAGCTCAAATTATACTGAATAATAAATCAGAACTTCTTAATGAAGAGGGCCCTATAGCTAAATTTAAAGATATTGAAATTAGGATTGTTGTAAGACCTACTCAATATTATGGGAATTTTCTTTTAGAAAAACATCATCCGGACTATATGAGGGATTGTGTGGAACTTGAAAAATTATTAGATCGACTTTGGTTTACTGTATTAGATAAACGTCAAATTCCATTTGAGAGAAAAGACCTATTCAATGGGGATATTCCTATTTTCACAACAAAACCTGGAAGTAGAGATCTATTTGCAAGTTCTGGTGAGAGAATTGAAAATTATTTTGATCAACCTAGTTATGAAATATCTGTTGAACGGATAAAAAGCCTTACATTAGAGAGTATTAAAGAGCAGTCAAAGTGGATTGAAGCTTCGTTGTCTAGTAATATAAAAGAAAAAATTATTGTTAAAAAGGCAATATATCTAAAGGAAGAATTAAAGGAAATCAAAACAGATATATTTGTAGAAGAGGCAAAAAATATTGGATATAGATTAATGGAACAAGTTATTCATGGTTCTTATAATGATGCTACTTGGGTTGGACTGGGAATGAACTATCATAACCAATGGCAAGTTACAGCTTTAGATAGTGGATTATACAATGGGTTAAGTGGTATTGCATTGTTCTTAGGATATTTAGGAAAGATTTCGGGAGATAAAGATTTTAATAGGTTGGCAATGCAAACAATGGAATCAATTTTACAACAGCCTATACAAGAAAAATCATTTGCTAGTGCCTTTCATGGACAGGCTTCTCATTTATACACCCTTTCTCATTTTGATGCATTATATGGTGAAAATCCAAACTGGAAATTATATGTTCAAAATTCGTTGAATAATATAGATAAAAATGTAAAAAATGATAAATTTTACGATTTGCTGGGTGGAAGTGCAGGAATAATTCAAGTCCTGCTAAATATTCATGAACAATTTAATAATGAACAGGCACTTCAAATTGCTCAAAAATATGGCGATCATTTACTTGAAAATAAAATAGTTACAGAAAGAGGAATTGGTTGGTTAGATCCTTCAAGTCAATCAATGTTAGGAGGGTTATCACACGGTACAAGTGGTATTGCCTGGTCATTGTTAAGCTTGTATAAGCAAACTTCCAAACAGGAATATTTTGAAACAGCAATAGAGGCAATTCGATATGACCGTTCTTTATATGATTCAAAAAATTGTAATTGGGCAGATTTAAGGTGTTCACAACATAAGTCTAGTGAATTTTCTGCGGCATGGTGTCATGGGGCCACTGGAATTGGTTTAAGTCGCCTTTTATATTTGCCTTATATTAAAGATACATTATTACAACAAGAGATAGAAACCGCAGTATCTACAACTATAGATGTTGGAATGGGGCGGAGCCATTCCCTTTGTCACGGTGATCTAGGAAATTCAGAATTATTCCATGTCGCAGGAAATGTATTAGGACGTCCAGAATGGAATAGAATGGCTCATGCGGTAGGGATGAATGTAATTAAGGAAAAACAAGAAATAGGAAAATATAAAACTGGTGTTGGGCGTCATATCGAAATTCCAGGTTTATTTATGGGGTTATCTGGTATAGGATATCAATTGTTACGCTTAGCTAAACCGAATCAAGTTCCTTCTGTCTTGACTTTGGAAAAACCAATTAAGTATTAATTAATTTAGAAAACAGCACATAGAAATTTATGTGCTGTTTTTCATTATAATTATTTAATTAAATTAAAGAGAAACTAGTCTATTAAAAATTATTTATATGTAATATTTAACAAAATGTTAAAAATGATATTCGAAATGTTAAAAAATATGTACAAAATGTTAAAGATAGGATAAGATATCTATAGGAGGTGGGGGTAGTTGTTAAACAACCGAATAGTTGTTTGTCGTGCCGAAAAAGGTTGGACACAGCAAGATTTAGGAGACAGAGTAGGTGCTAGTCGACAGACTATCGCATCTATGGAAAGGAATAAATATAATCCCTCTTTAATTCTTGCATTTAAAATAGCCCAAGCTTTTGGAAAACCATTAGAGGAAGTTTTCGGATATAAGGAGGAGTAAATAAATGGAATTTATAAAGTATGTTGTAATTATTATTATAGCTTTATCATGCCTAAGTGAATTATATATGTTTAAATTTCAAAAAAGCAAAGAGGCAAGAGATGAGAGGGGTTTAGAGATTCAGTATAAAACTACTAATTTTTTATATAACATTCTTTATCTGGGAATAGTTATATTGTTTCTCCTTAACATACTTCAATATATTACAGCAGAACAATTTGTGAATATCCTCTTATATTTCTTTATTTCTTTAGGGATAATAAAAGTTGCTTATTCATTTTGGAGAAGGAGCTATTAAATATAAAAAGAAATACTAAAGATAAGGTTCATATTTTTAATATACTTGATCCTGAATTAATAATAGATTATTTTCTGCGGAGGTATTAGTACTTAATATTAAGAGAAATTAGCCGCAGCTTACTAATATAATTATAGATAAGCCGATGTACTTAAAGAATAAATACAGGGTTTTTATAAGCATGAAAAAATTGCAGTTTCAATTGAAACTGCAATTTTTAATTCATCCTTGCCATTATAGGGGAGGGTATTTGAAGTGTGCTAAGATAAAGTCATTTTAGTAAATTTACTTCATTTTAAAATAAGTTTGAATGAAGGAGACAATTTGCTAAATACACTATGTTGTTCATTTCCTTCTTGATTCATACCTGCCTGATAAGATGTAAATCCTTTATACGTTTTTCTTTTCCATTGCCATAAGCCATTACTTTGATCGAATTCACCATAGTAATGATTGTAATCCAGTTTGTTCCCAGTGTTTTTATTAAAACTATTGCTAATAAAAATACGGCTATTACTAGCATAAATTTGGTTATTGGTAATTACATTGTTTCGGGTATCGTAATGTATTTCGATTTGGCCACTCTCTTGATCTTTTGTATCATTTTTATAAATTACATTGTTCGTAATCGTGTTATTTTCAGCATATCCTTGCTGACTGTCATATCCACCAATTGCAATACCACTCATGATATTATTTGATATTGTATTGTCTCTAACGGTAATTTGGCTTGCGCTTTTTCCTGCATGTTCGCTGGCTACTTCAATACCGAGATCATTTTCATAGCTTTGATTTTGCTCAATGATAATTTCCTTCCCGCCATCCACGTAAATACCATCAGCTGAATATTCATTATAACTAGTATTATTGATGGATGAATTGTGATGGACAATGTTATTACGAACAACTCCATTTCGTGCCTGATCTAAAGAAGCTACTGGAGATACTTCTTCATGTCCAATCAGAACAATTCCAATGTTGTTGTTATCATGTACTTTGTTATTGGTAACTTCAAAAGAATCTACATTCCCATTCACAGCAATGGCTTCACTCAATCCTAATTTCAAATTTGCTACTTCATTATTATCGATGACAATATGATTTAAATTATTTTGTGCACTAGATGAAGTACCGTATACAGCAATACCGTGTGCGTTTCCATTCTTTACATTCGCTTCAATGTGATGGATATAATTATTTCTAATATCAATGTAACTTCCTGTTCCAGTGATATAAATACCAATAGGGGTTTCGCTAACTTTAGTTGATTTTAAATTACGAAATTCTAATCCTTTTACTTGAATATAGTTTTTGTCTTCTATTGTAAATAACCCATCATCTTCTAACTTGACTTTAGAACCATCGAGAATGACTTTTTCATCTTGATAATTTTGAAAAGTAATGGGTGCGTCTGAGGCACCAGAATGAGCGACACGAACTTTTTGGTTATAAACTCCGCCTCTTATGTAGATTGTACTTCCTTCTTTTGCGACATTAGCAGCTTTTTGAATGGTAGCAAAAGGTTGATCTAATGTACCGGGATTGAGGTCATTTCCTGTTGGGGATACATAGTAATTTGTAACAGAAATTACATTGTTATTGGATTGTGCAAAGGTAGAGGCAGGGAGTGTGAAAATTAACATACTGAAAGAAAGTATAAAGATAAAAAGCGATTTTTTTAATAAGGGAAATAAGGTTTGATATTTCATCATGATCCTCCTTCTTTTTTTAGGCATTCCTTCTCAACTATATAGTTAAAACTGATGATTTATATCTTGTTTCAATAAAAAAAGACCTGGAACTGAATTCCGGGTCAAAGGACATCAACCACCGTGGTCTCCGTCTGCCATCATACTTTGAACAATTTTTATTACGTGACTATCTGTTTGAGATGTAATTCCCAATGTAAACATTAGAGCAGCAGCAATACTCATCACTGTAATTAGCTTTTTCATTTTAAAGCTTCTTTCAAATCAGCTTTTTTCTTAGCTTGAATTGCTTTATAGAAGTATGTATCTGCTTTGGCATGCTGGCCTTGTTCAAAAATCTTTTCTGCTAAAGCATTACAGCATTCATAGATATACTCATATAAATCTTCTCGTTCAAAGTATTCAATTCCTGCAATGACGGTAGCTTCTAATTTCTCGGCAGTGACATTATTATTAATGTCACTTAAAATTTTAAACCGATGCTGATATTCTTCATTGTTTAGTTCTGTACAGAGTTGTAATCCTCTTTCAAATAAAGTATTAGCAGTTTCTTGGTTTCCTAGTTTAGAGTGTTCTCTGCCTTCGATGAAAATGGCTTCATAGTGGTTAGGTTTCTTTTCGGATACTTCAGAGAGGTAGCGAATAGCTAATTCAGACATATTTTGCCCTGCATATAATAAACCTAAATTATGACGAACCATTACAGTAAATTTTTCTTCTCCAATTTTTTGGAATAGATCCATTGCTTTTACAAGGTGTTCTTCGGCTAATGCCCATTCTCTTAAATTGGTACATGCCATGCCAAAAAGGTTTTCACAGAATCCTATATTTCGTTCATAGCCTTCATGTTTAGAGAATATTTCTTTAGCTTTGTTAACATACTTAATTGATTGTAGTGATTCGTAAATATCATAATGGAAAGCACCAATTTTATAGTAAAATTCAGCCTGCCCAATTTCATCAGATACCTCATTTAGAAGTTCTTCTGCTTTATCATAATTATCTCTTGCTATTGAATAGCTGCCTACGATACTTGCATGAATTGCTTTAAAGAAGTGATAGTAGGAGATTAATTTTTATTTGAAATTAATTGTTTTTCCGCCAAAAATCTAGTAATACATGAAAGAGGCTGTACTAATAGTAAATAAATGATGAAAATTTAGATGATATTAGTATTAAATCGTGGACAACTTTTGTACTTAGTTATTGAAATTTATATGTTTTTGTTAACATAGTTTACTAGTAACTGACTTCTCTTTTAATACTCTAAACAATTATTTAAAAACAATTGTATAATTGTGGTAATATTTACTTAAAAAACTAGAAAGTTGGTATTAATATGATTGATTTAGAAGCATACCTAGTTCCTAAAATTGCCGGGCGTTGCAAAAAATTACGAGAAAGTCATGGGTTTACGATGGAAAAGATGTCTGATAAATCTTCTGTTAGTCGTATCGAAAAAGGTAAAATCACTAAAAGTGGCAATTTTATTACAGATACAGTTCTTTTTGATTATATAAATACATTTGAAAAGACTCCAGAAGAAATTATTTTTGGAAATCTGGATGACCTTGAAGAAACCGTAGAGTGGATTTTTGACCGATTATTCGAATTAATTACGTGTAAAAATTTTACTACTGATGCAAGTTTGTATAGTGATATAACTGATATTGATATTGAAGCTCAAAAAGCAATTTTAAAAGTAGCGGAGAGTTTCGCAGAATTCAACATAAAACGCTATAACTTCCTTAAATCAACCGATACTTTCATGGATCATGTGAGTAAAGAATTTGATAAACAACTTTTTATAGGTGGAAAGCCAATTAATATTGAAAGAGACTATAGGAATACGCCGATAAATGAAGATACTGTAATTGACCTTTATGACATGAGTGATAAGATTTGGCTAATGTGTAGAAATAAATTTATACGTTCATTTAGAGCTGAGGTGCTTGATAGTATTTTTGAAAAGGAGAAATTCATTTATTCTAATATTAATGCTACAGTTAGCCAATGGGTAGGCAATCAATTTAATAAAGTTATTATTCCTGATATAGTGGCAAAATTAAAGAGTAATGGAATTTTTAAAATTAGATTTATGGTAAAGAATTTGATAGATGAATTTTTAGATGAAGATTTGTCAGCATCGTTTCAAACAACTGTTCCTATCCAGACAAAAAGAGAAAAACATTTGAAAATAGAGATAAATAATTCTCGTTTTAATGAATTATCAAATGATGAAAGAGCTGAAAGGGTTGCTTTAATACCTAAAATTATGGAAATGGTAACGAAGGGTGAAATTCTAGATGAGACAGAATTTCCAGTTAATAAACTTTTGCGTTATGGGATAAACCTTAGAGAAGTACCGGAAGTTAATTTAACAAAAGAAGTTGAAATTGATGATATTCTAAATAGGGCTATCAATACAAGAAAATTAGGAAGGACACTCAGGGATAAACCCCTAATAATTGAACAAAGTCCTATTGTAAAAACCTCAGATTTCAACTCTAAAGAAGAATTAATGGCATTTTTTGATGAATATTATGATAGCATACATTTTCAAAATCAAAATATCCCAGGGTATTTCACTAATAATAGCCAAATTATTCAACGTTGGCAAGAACGATTGAATGAGGATGTACGTGAGTCAATTGAAAGTTTTATTGATATTCAAAATAATCTTTTAAAACTTTTGACAGATGAAGAACTAATAAGATTCGCTAAATAGCATATAAAAAAGAGCAGAAAATTGAAGTGACCCCTAAAAGTTAGACAC